>CAYMJT010000035.1:0-21321 GCA_964390775.1 uncultured Bordetella sp. | reverse complement strand
GTCGGACAAATTCTTGACCTGGGGCTCGATGTCGCGCGGCACGGCCAGGTCGAGCATAAAGACCGGGCGATGCCTTCTTTGTTTAAGGGCCGCCTTGACGGCGCCCAAGCCAATCAGGGGCAAGGTGCTGGCGGTGCAACTGATGACGATGTCGAATTCGTGCAGACGCAGGGGCAAGTCGGCCAGCGGCATTTGCTCGGCCTGCCAGCGCTGGGCCAGAGCGTGTCCTCGGGCTTCGGATCGGTTGGCTATGACCATGCGACGGGGTTTGCGAGCCTGAAAGTGGGCTGCGCAATGTTCGATCATCTCGCCCGCGCCGACCAACAAAATATCGAGTTCTTCGAAACGCTCAAACAGGCGTGCCGCCAAGCGCACCCCAGCGGCGGCCATGCTGACCGAGTGGGCACCGATCTCGGTGTTGCTGCGTACTTTTTTGGCGATGGCAAAGGAGCGTTGAAACAGTTGACCCAGGGTGGTTCCGATGACCCCATGGGTTTCGGCGGTTTTGATGGCCTGTTTGAGCTGCCCCAAGATTTGCGGCTCGCCCAAGACCATCGAGTCCAAACCACTGGCGACCCGGAAGGCGTGGCGGGCCGCCTCGGTGTTTTGCCAGATGTAGACATGGGGCTGCAAGCCATCGCTCGATACCCGGCCAACCTGTCCCAGCCAGTCCAGGGCACCCCTGGATTGGTCATCGGTCGCGGCCCCATACAGCTCGGTGCGGTTGCAGGTGGACAAAATCGCCACCTCGGACGAGCTACCCAAATGGCTGCGCAAGTTCGACAGGGACTCGGACAGCTGCTCGGGGCCGAAAGCAAAGCGCTCGCGCAAGTCGAGCGTGGCGCTGCGGTGGTTGAGGCCAACGGTCCAGATGTGCATCAGAGCACCCTGTGCAAAGGAGTGACCGAACGCGA
This sequence comes from uncultured Bordetella sp., assembly GCA_964390775.1. Lineage (GTDB taxonomy): Bacteria > Pseudomonadota > Gammaproteobacteria > Burkholderiales > Burkholderiaceae_C > Limnohabitans. Next base: position 20,407 of record CAYMJT010000035.1, on the reverse strand, counting down.
GCCACTGGGCCAGTGGTGATCGATGGATGCCCGTACCCCGGCGGCGTCCAAACCCATTTCGGCAAGCAGTCCAGCCGGGTCACCGTGTTCGGTGAATTCGTCGGGCACACCCAAGGCCAGCACGTCGCGCAACAGTCGATGGCGATGCAGGCATTCCATGACCGCTGAAGCGGCACCGCCTTGCACGGCGCCCTCCTCGATCACCACAATGCGGGTGTGCTGTCGGGCCAGGCTGAGCACAGTCTCTTCGTCCAGTGGTTTGACCCAGCGCATATCGACCACGGTGGCGTCGAGTTCATCGCCAACTTTCAAGGCTGGTGCCAACATGGAGCCAAAAGCCAACAACAACAGGTCGCTGCCTTGGCGTTTGATGAGTGCTTTGCCGATTTGTGCACGGACCGACTCGAGTTCGGGCAGTGCCATCTGGATGGCCTCACCCGGTCCGCTGCCGCGTGGGTAGCGCACAGCCACCGGGGTCTGCTGCGCATAGGCCACCGTCAATAACTGACGGCATTCGTTTTCGTCGCTCGGACAAGCAATGGCCATATTGGGTACGCAGCGCAGGTAAGGAATATCGAACACACCCGCATGGGTGGCGCCGTCAGCCCCCACGATGCCGGCTCGATCGAGCGCAAAGACGACGGGCAGGTTCTGCAAGGCCACATCGTGGATCAATTGGTCGTAGCCGCGCTGTAAAAAAGTGGAATAAATGGCCACCACTGGCTTCATGCCCTCGCAAGCCAGGCCAGCGGCCATGGTCACGGCGTGTTGTTCGGCGATGCCGCAGTCGACGTAGCGTGTGGGGTGCAGTTGGCTGAACTCGACCATGCCCGAGCCCTCGCGCATGGCGGGAGTGATGCCCACCAAGCGAGGGTCGTGGCTGGCCATGTCGCACAGCCACTGACCAAACACCTGGGTGTAAGTGGTCTTGCGCGGTGTGCTTGGGGGTTTGAGTCCCACAGCGGGCTCGAACTGACCCGGGCCGTGGTAATTAATGGGGTCGCGCTCGGCCGGAGCGTAGCCTTTGCCTTTACGGGTGACGATGTGCAAGAACTGAGGGCCGGGTAGGTCGCGCAACTGACTCAGTCGCTCGACCAGCAAATGGATGTCGTGGCCGTCGATAGGGCCGTGGTAAGTAAAGCCCAATTTGGCGAACAGGGTTTCGGGCTGAACCCAGCCACTGGCTTGTTGCTCAAATTGCCGCGCCAGCTCAAACAGCGGCGGCGAGATCTGTTTCAGGGTCTGGCCCAGGCGTTGGCGGGCGCGCTCGAAGCGGCCTTGCATCAAGCGGTTGAGGTAGTCACTCAGGGCCCCAACGGGTGGGCTGATCGACATATCGTTGTCGTTGAGGACCACCAACAGATCGAGCCCGCTGGCCCCGGCATTGTTCATGCCCTCGTAGGCCATGCCTGCGCTCAGCGCACCGTCGCCGATGACGGCGACGACTTTGCGCGGCTGGTTTTGCAGTCGGGCGGCCATGGCCATGCCCAAGGCAGCTGAGATGCTGGTGGATGAGTGGGCGGTGCCAAAGGCGTCGTATTCGCTCTCGTCGCGCCGGGGAAAACCGCTCAGGCCGCCCCGTTGACGCAGGCTGGGCATGCGGGCGCGGCGGCCCGTGAGAATTTTGTGGCCATAGGCTTGGTGCCCGACATCCCAAATGATGCGGTCGTAGGGGGTCTCGAACACCCGATGCAGGGCCACCGACAGTTCGACGGTGCCGAGGTTGGCGCTGAGGTGCCCACCGGTTTTGGCGACGCTGTGCAGCAAGGCCTCACGCAGATCGGCCGCCACTTCGGGCAATTGGTCATGACGCAGACGTCTCAATGCGGCCGGGTCATGGATGGCGTCAAGCAAAGTCATGTCAGGGATCCTGTGAGGGCTGTGGTCTGAATTTAGGTGGAAAATCGAATAATGTCAATTATGGTTGACACTTTACGTTGTCGCCCTAGATAATGAGATCAAGAATGGCCCCAAGGGGCGTTTCCTGGGACCACGGGACCTTCCCGGACCAAAGAAAGCAGACTGATGGCACTGTGTTACCCCTTTGCGGCGCTGGTGGGCCAAGACGACATGACCCTGGCCTTGCAAATTGTGGCGGTCGACCCCACGGTGGGGGGTGTTTTGATCATGGGGGACCGGGGTACGGGCAAGTCCACGGCAGTCCGGGCCCTGGCCGACCTTTTGCCCCCACTCAAGGTGGTCAGCGGCTGTCCTTATGGCTGCGACCCGACGCAAAAGAGCGCGAACAACCGCTGCGAGACTTGTGGGGTGAAGATCGCCAAGACCGAGAGCCGAGCCGTGCCAGTGGTCGATTTGCCCTTGGGGGCCACCGAAGATCGGGTGGTCGGTGCACTCGATCTGGAAAAGGCCCTGGTGCAAGGGGTGCGTGAATTTGCGCCCGGGCTGCTGGCCAAAGCGCACCGAGGTTTTTTGTACATCGATGAAGTGAACCTGCTGGAAGATCATTTGGTCGATCTGCTCATCGATGTCGCGGCCTCGGGGGAGAATGTGGTCGAGCGTGAAGGCTTGAGCTTGCGCCACCCGGCCAAGTTCGTGCTGATCGGCAGCGGCAACCCGGAAGAAGGGGAGTTGCGCCCGCAGTTGCTCGATCGTTTTGGCCTGTCGGTGGATGTCAAAACCCCGCAGGACCTCGATTTGCGCATGCAGGTGATTTTGCGGCGCGACGATTTCGAACGCGACCCGATGGGTTTTCGTTCGCAATGGCAAGCTGGCAATGTGAAATTGCAAAAGAAGGTGCTGAAAGCGCGCAAACTGTTGGCCGAGGTGCAGGCCGATGCTGACCTGCTGCGCTTGTGCGCCGCCTTGTGTCAAAAGCTGGGTACCGATGGCTTGCGGGCCGAGTTGACGCTCTTGCGGGCCAGTCGGGCCAGCGCCGCCCTGGCTGGCGCAAAACAGGTGAAAGCCGTGCATTTGCGCCAAGTGGCGGTGATGGCACTGCGCCATCGACTGCGCCGCGACCCCTTGGATGACACCGATTCGGGGGTGCGAGTACAAAGGGCGATGGACGAGGTGCTGGGTGCATGAATACCCCGCGCGATGCGGCTGAGGCGACTGTCTCGCAAGCGTGGCGGGATGCGCTATGGGCCCTGCAGGCCTTACAAATTGACGGTGTGGCTTTGGGCGGAGCGTGGGTGCGGGCGCGTCACGGTCCCGTGCGCGAAGCCTGGCTGGCGGCCGCGCAATCCATGGCAGGGCGTGCCCAGCGCTTACCCATCAGTGCCGATGACGGGGCGCTGCTGGGCGGCATTGATTTAAGCGCTACCCTGCAATCTGGACAAATGCAATGGCAGTCGGGGGTGTTGGCCCAGGCCGACGGCGCCTGGTTGGTGCTGCCCATGGCCGAGCATGCCCCGCGCGGTCTGTTGGCGCGTTTGACGCAGGCGATGGACCGTGGCTGGGTCGAAGATGGCCGTGGACAAAGCCAACCCAGTCGCTTCGCCCTGTTGGCACTGGATGAGTCAGACCCCGAAGACGAGGGTCTGCACACCAGCGTGTGTGATCGCTTGGCCCTGGTGCTCGATCTGGACGCCGTCTCCATGCGCGAAATCGAACCCCCCATGCCGTTGACAGACACCGAGGTGGCGCGAGTGCGGCAGAGTTTGGCGCGCCAAGGCGGCATGGAGGAGGCATTGCGGGCCTTGTTGCAAGTCGCCGCCAGCCTGGGTTTGAGCGATGTGCGCATCACCCGACTGGCCTGGCGGGCCGCTTGTATCGGGGCCGCCCTGCGCGGTGACGATGGGGTCAACGAGTCGGATCTGACCCAAGCCATACGCTGTGTGCTGGTGCCGCGTGCCCGACAATGGCCGCAAAGTGCCGAGCCCTCGAGCGACACTGCACCACCACCGCCACCCGAAGAATCGAACCCCAACGATGAGCCTGAATCCGAACCAGATCCAGGTCAGGGTGAAGCACTGCCACCCCCCGACATGTTGCTGGCCGCCAGTCTGGCCAGCTTGCCCGCCGATGTGCTGGACCGTCTGGTTTGGCAAGCCCAGTCGCCACGCGGCGCCAAGGCGCAAGGGCACAGCGGCGAATTGCGACGCAATTTGCAGCGGGGACGACCCCTGCCCTCGCGACCTGGGCGGCCAGGGGACCAGGCCAGGCTCGATTTGTTGGCCACCTTGCGACACGCGGCGCCACGGCAACGCTTGCGAGCCCCACCGGCTGGCTCTGACCCAAGCGCACCGCCGCGTCTGAAACTGCGTGCAGAAGACTTCCACACCCGTCGCTATCAGCAACACAGCCCCACTTGCCTGATTTTGGCGCTGGATGCGTCGGGCTCGGCGGCTTTGCACCGCTTGGCGCAGGCCAAAGGCGCGGTTGAATTGCTGTTGGCGCGCAGTTATGCCCGCCGCGACAGTGTGTGCGTGATCGGCTTTAGGGGTGCGCGCGCCGAGTGCTTGCTACCCCCGACGCGTTCGCTGGTGCGCGCCAAGCGTGCCTTGGCGGGCCTGCCCGGTGGGGGCGGCACCCCCGTGGCCAGTGCCTTGAAAATGGCCCTGGAGCAAGCCCGTTTGTTGCAACGCGAGGGTCAGACGCCTTTGTTGGTGGTACTCAGCGATGGACGGGCCAATGTCAATTTGCAGGGCGTGGGTGGACGGCAACAAGCACAAAGCGAAGCGCATAGCATGGCTCGACTGTGGGCTCAGAGTGGCCATGCCGCCTTGTGGATCGACACGGCGCCGCAACCCGAGCCCTTGGCGCAGGCCTTGGCCCAGGCCATGCAGGGACGCTATCTGCCTATGCCGCATGTTCAATCGCAGCGCTTGGCTTCGGCCATGGATTTGCAACGGCAGCACCCCAGGGGGTGAAGATGTTTGAGGCCTTCTACCCTGCCCTGAATTGGAACGCGATTCGCCACGAGTGGCCACACAGCGCGCACAGTGTGTTTGTGCGCTGCGGCGAGATGCGCTGGCATGTACAACGCATGGGTCAAGGCCCGGTGTTGCTGTTGTTGCATGGCACCGGAGCCTCGACCCATACCTGGCGCGAGGTCATGCCTTTGTTGGCGGCGCGATATTCGGTGATTGCGATTGACTTGCCAGGGCACGCCTTCAGCAGTCCATTGGACAAGGAGCCCAGCTTGCCCCATGTGGCACAGGCGGTGCGGGACCTGTTGGCCCAGTTGCAGGTGCGGCCTGTGGTTTGGGTGGGACATTCGGCGGGTGCAGCCATCGCCGCCCAATGTTGCCTGGACCCGGCCTGGCTGGCCCAAGGCGCAACTCCACGGTTGGTGGCTCTGAACCCAGCTTGGTTGCCCATGCCGGGCAGCGCACGTTGGCTATACCCTTTGGCGGCCTGGGTGGTGGGGCGCAACCCCTTGTCGGGTTGGCTGGCCGCCAAGCAGGTGCAGCACACCCGTTTAGTGGATCGTTTGTTGCAACAGACCGGTTCGACCATCGACGAGTCCGGACGTCGCTGCTACGAATATCTGCTGACCCAACCCACCCACGCCCGGCACGTACTTCATATGATGGCGGCCTGGGACTTGCAGGCCATGGCACGATTGCTACCCAGCCTGATGGTGCCGGTGCAAATGCAAATCGGGATGGCCGATGGCACCGTGCCCCCGAGCTTGGCCGACCACGCCATGGCGGTGCTGCCCAATGCCACCCGCATCGACTTTGCCACCTTGGGTCACCTGGCGCATGAGCAAGCGCCGCAGCGTTGCGTTGATGCGATAGAAAAGTTTGAAGCGCGACCTCACATCTAACCCATCACGCTATGGGGGAGAGGAATTCAGGCGGCTGCGCGGATCGGGCGCGAAGTGTTTCCTCGCTTGTTGAGGGTTACACCCCTTCCGATATGGTCAATCACCACGGGCGGACGGTCAGGGAACATGGCCACCAACTCTAGCTTTCCGCCCATGCTTTCGACATAGGGGCGCAGCGTAGAAAGCAGCATGTCACTGCGCTGTTCCAAGCGGGAGATGGGGTCCTGGCGAACCCCCAGAACTGCGGCCATTTGCTCTTGTGTTTGCTGAACGGCCAGACGCAGGTCCTTGAGCGTGGCCAGTTCCATGGCACGAGCTTGCACCCGCTTTTGCCGATCTTTAGGCAGTGCGGCCATCACATCATCGAGTTTTCTTGCCATGTTTGTACTCCTTGCTTGCTTGGTTCAGGGTGCCCAGATGGTGGTCATATCGCTCATCTGCCACCCTGAGCAGGCTCTCATAGAACCGGCGCTGATTGGCCCCACCTTTGTCTCCCCCGACCAGTCAGATCGCTTGTCGCTGAGGATCGAAGGCAAAGGCCACTCTCTAGACCTGTCCGCTCCATGAAAACCGAAGTTCCTTCATGTTGGCGTGCCGAGAGCCCTTCAGGGTGTCAACGCTGGGTCGCCCCAGATTGGGGCCAAATTCGGCCCCTCAAGCCAGGGCTGCCAGGCGGGGGCCAAATACGCATATTGGCTCGCGAGTTTCAATCGACTACGTCTAATCGGGTGATTCAATTCCTCTCATTGTTCGAGGTGAGCATAGGGATTGCCCAAAGCTTTCCTAGCAGCACGCAGTTCTGACATTGAAATATGAGACATGGCACCAATCCCAAATCATTGGGATCTGTGCTTACATTTGATCAAAAATTGACAACATCAACAAATTATTTTGCTTTGAAAATATCTAGTGCACTTCTACCTTTTACCATTAAGCTTTGGGAAACGGCCCATTGAGCACGATCACTTGCCAGTTCAGCAAGCCCGCCGCGCTGACCCAGGCCAAGTAAGGCAGGTTGAGCAAGGCGGCCCAGCGAGAGATGCGCCACAGGCCAGCGATCAGCCCAGCGATGGAAGCCCATAGAAAGCCCCACTCGATCAGCGCCCAGTCAGGGCGCTGGAGGGCAAAAAACAAGGCGCTCCAAGCCACGTTGAACACCGCATTGATGCCGAACAAGACCAAGACGCGCCGCCGGCTGTGGGGCCAGGGGACAGCGTGCCAAGCCAGCCAGCCACTGATGGCTGCCAGGGTGAACAGTGTGCTCCAGATGGGGCCGAACCATAGGTCAGGTGGTTTCCAGTCGGGCTGTTGCAAAGCCCAGTACCAGGGGCCGATGTCGGTCAAAGCACCGCCTAGTCCGGCCACCGCATAGCTGATGGCCAGCGCGACCCAGAGACTGGGCCAAGTGGGAGGAAGGGTCATACGCGTGCGAATCCAAACAAGTGTGCCAAATCTTTAAAGAAGATTTTGACATGGGCCATCGGTTTGCGCCGAACCAGCCGCTTGTTCATGTACGCGTCAAAGGTCAATTGCTGAACGTCACGGTCGTCGCACATGGCGACAAAGCGTTCGCGTCGTTTGTCGTTTTGATACCAAAAATATTGCATCAAACCCAATACCCAGAAAACTTTGCCGTGCTCTTTCAAAAAGCGCTTGCGCGCCTGGCGCAAGAGCACAGGATCGCCCTGCTGCAAGAATTGGGCGGCGGCTTGAGCCACCAGTGTCCCGCAGGCCATGGCGTAATAAATGCCCTCGCCCGAGGAAGGGGCAACCACCCCGGCAGCGTCGCCAGTCAAGATGACATCACGTCCATTGTCCCAGCGGGGTAAAGGTTTGAGGGGTATGGGAGCCCCCTCACGCCGCAACACGCTCGCCTGGGTCAGGCCAGTGGCTTCACGCAAGTGGGCCACGCCGGTGCGCAAGGAGAACCCTTTATCTGCGCTGCCGGTGCCGACGCTGAGGGTATTGCCGTGCGGAAACACCCAGCCGTAAAAATCGGGCGACAGATGACCCTGGTACCAAACATCGCAGCGCTCGGGGTCGTAGCCGTTTTGCCCCAGGGGGGCTTGCAAGATCTCGTGGTATGCAAAGACCAGTTTGGTTTTATCGGCATCGGGGATGGCTTGCCGCGCGACTTCCGAGCGTGCACCATCGGCACCAATGACCAGGCGCGCATGGGCCCGGGTCATGGTGGTCGGGCCATGGGCGTCGCGCTCTTCGAAATGAACCCATTGACCGCCATGGGGGTCGGTTTCCAGGCGCTCAAAGCGCCCACGCGCACGCACGGCACCATGCTGGGCCGCGCGTTCACGCAACCATTCATCAAACACGTCGCGATCGACCATGCCCACATAGCCGTTGTCGATGGGGATATCGACCTGTCGATTGGATGGCGCCACCATGCGGGCACATTTGATTTTGGCAACGATCAACTCGTCGGGGATGGCGTAGTCCTTGATCAGGCGCGGCGGGATGGCGCCGCCGCAAGGTTTGGTGCGTCCCTGACGATCGAGCAAGAGCACGCGCCAGCCCTGGCTGGCCAGTTCTTGGGCTGCTGTGGCCCCCGAGGGCCCGCCGCCGATGACGATGGCGTCGTAGTGTTGTGTAGTCATGACAATCCTTTTTGCCCCATGACGGGTGCGGCGGATAAATCGAGTTTGGAGGGTGGTGCCAGTGTGTGACGGCCGACGTGCACGGCGCACAGGGCCGAGACCACGAACATGACAGCCTCCATGGAAAAGACCGAGGCATAAGCCCAGCCAGACTCGGCCCACAGACCATGCGCAGCGTCGGACAGGGCGGTCCCGAGCACCCCGCCCAAACCAAAGGCCAGGGCTTGGGCGGCACCCCAAAGACCCATGCGAGTGCCTTGACTTTCACCCGCCCCGGCGTTGGCCAGTCGCATCATGGTGGCAATGGCGGCAATGGAAAACGCCCCATTGGCCATGCCCAATAGCACCACATTGGCCTTCAGGGGCCAAGTGCCGCCTTGCAGACCGGCCATCGCCAGGCCCGCCATGGCCAAGGCCGAGATCAGACAACCCCCGACCATCCAGGCCTGGACGCTACCCAAGCGACCGGCGACGCGTCGACTGCCGGCCAAAGCCACTGCCAACATACCCACCAGCACACCGCTGTGGTGAACCCCAGAGAGTTGGGTCGTTTCACCCGGGCTCATGCCAAAGATGGCGCCGGCAAAGGGTTCCAGCACCAGGTCTTGCGAGCTGTAGGCGAGCATGCTTAAAAAAACGAACAGGGTGAACAATCGGGCTTGAGGGTCTTGCCATACCTCGGACAAAGCTTGCCTGAAGTCGCCCATATTGCGCAGTCGCGACCCTTGGCTCGATTCGCTCACTGGCTGGGTGCCCGACTCCAGTCCCCAAAGCGCCAGGCTGGTGATGAGCACGATGACGAGGCCCAAACCGGCCGTCACATCGATCAAGCGTTGCGGGCTGTAAGGCTCGATGAGCTTGCCCACAGTCACAGCGGTGATGGCAAATCCCATGATCATCATGACCCAGACCGTGGTGGCAGCTGGCGCGCGCATCGACTCGGGAACGCGCTTGGACATCAGGGTCAAGAGCGAGGTGCCGGCCGCGCTGACACCCAGGCCGATGAGGGCAAAGGCCAAGGCGCAAATCGCCAAGCCCTGCACCTGAGACTGCGCCATGTGGGTCGTGCCCACAGCAGCCAGTGTGCCCCCCAGTGCCAAGGTGGCCACCCCACCCAACATCCAGGGGGTGCAGCGCCGACCTCGGTCGGCACCATAGCCCATGCGTGGTCGCACCATTTGAATGGCGTAATGAAAGCCCACCAACAAACCAGGCACCAGGGCGGGCAGGGCCAACTCAACCACCATGATGCGATTCAAGGTAGAGGTGGCCAAGACGACCATGGCGCCGAGACAGGCTTGAACCAGGCCCAAGCGCACGACATGGCTCCAACCCATGGGGCGTGTGTGATCGTTTTCGCTCATGTCAGGCCTCCCATACTGCGTAAACCCCAGGCGCTGAGCATCATGCCGCTGACAAACAGGGGCACCCCAAAGGCGCTGAGCGCCAAGGCCCGTTCGACGGGCTGATCGATGAAGCGGCGCATCAGGGGCCATTGCGCCAATGACAATAAAAAGACACCGCTGGCGTGATAAGGCAAGTCAAGATGCAGCAGATAGGCGACCACGCCCCATTGCGGTAGACCCATCATGAGACAGGCCACCACGGCGGCGCGTTGAACGCCCAGTTGTACCGGCAAGGAGCGAACGCCCATTTGCGCATCGCCCTGCACCGATTTGAAATCATTGAGGGTCATGATGCCGTGCGCCCCGGCGCTGTAGAGCAGTGCCAAGATGAGGGTCTCGGTCTCGGGCATGGCCCCGCCCAACATGACCGCAGCGCCTGTGATCCAGGCCAGCCCCTCGTAGCTCAGGGCACAAGCGGCGTTGCCCCACCAGCCATTGAGCTTCAATCGCAAAGGAGGCGCGCTATAGGCCCAAGCCAGTGCCAGACCGAGCAAGGTGGCATAAAAGCCCCAAATGCCGAGTTGCCAGGACCAAAGCACCGACAAACCGGTCCAGAGAATGGCTATGTATAAGCCCCAGCGCCCCGGCATGCGGCCCGATGGAATAGGACGCTGCGGCTCGTTGATGGCGTCGACATGACGGTCAAACCAATCGTTGACGGCTTGGCTGCTGGCGCAGACCAGCGGCCCGGTCAGAATCAGCCCCAAAAGAATGAGTCCGGCTTGACCGCTCAGCCCTTGCCCCGAGGCGACCACCCCGCAGGCAAAGGCCCACATGGGCGGAAACCAGGTGATGGGCTTGAGCAGTTGGGCGACGGCGCCAGGCTGGGGAAGCTGCATGCCCTCATTTTTTGGGTTGCCCAGCGAAATGTCAAGTGATGTTTACACTTTAAATTGTTATCCTGACTTTTTAAATTTTCTCGTCCTCGGACAGCATACCGAAGCGGCGCAACTTGACATACAGGCTTTGGCGCGAGAGCCCCAGCATTTCGGCGGCAGAAGCGCGGTTGTTTTGGGTCAAGGTCAGGGCCGACTGGATGCAACTGCGTTCAATCATGTCGGTGGTTTCACCCACGATGTCCTTGATGGGCATGCGCCCGACCAGGTTGGAGAGTTCGGAGAGTTGGCCGGCCAGGGCTGGGCTGCCAGAGGGTGATTCAACGAAGCGCTGACGCTGCACGTCGCTCACGAAAAAGGCATACATCGCCTCGGGTTGGGCGAGCGAGATGGCACTGATTTCGACCGGAACATTCAAACCTGACAGGGTTTTGAGCTCGGTGGCAAAGCCCCGCACAGGATGCATTTGGCGCAGGTGGGTGTTGATGACCCCCCAGTCGACCGAATTGCGACCCAGCCAGTCTTCCACCGGCTGCCCCTGGAGTTGCCCCGCCGAAAGAGCGCCCACCAATTGGAGGAATTCTTCATTGGCTTCCTGAATACGGCCTTGTCGGTCGGTCAGGAGCAAACCCACCGGGGCACGTTGCAATAATTCATTCAAAGACTCGGAAGCGCCAGGGATCGACTTGGCCATGGGGGGTGGCGCGTCCTGTGGGAACAGGCGCAGCAACAACTGGGCACCGCCTTCTTGTCGGAACATCACACACGACACCGAACAATCGGCACTGGCCCCAAGGGGTCTGGCCCGACAGACTTCGATGCGTCCAGTGGCCAAGGCCATGCGCAAAGCCGATTTGAGTTCATCACGCCCTGACTCCTCGAAGCAATCGAGTACATCACGCCCGACCCAACGCTTTTGGCTGTCGCGCACCAGGGCCTGAGCGGCCATGTTGGCATCGGCCACTTTGTCGGTGTTGGCGTCGATCAACAGCACCGGCTCGCGACTGGTGTCGAACAAGATCCGATAGCGCGACTCGACGTGCCGCAGCCGCACAAAGTCGCGCTCCATGGACTGTTGGGTTTCGACCAGGCGACGCTGCAATTGCGAGACCGCTTGCAAGTCACGGCCCAAGAGCAAGAGCTGGCCGCCCTTGTCGAGTGACATGCCGCTGTATTGCATGGCCAAGTCATCCAGACCATGGATCGGGTGATTGACCTGCCGCCAACCGCTCTCGGTGTCGTTGCGGCAGCCATGCAGCAGTTCGGTCACCTTGACACGGCTCTCGGGGGTGACCAGGTCGATCAAGGCTTTGCCCAGCCAACGCTCGCAACCCAGGGCCTGGAGCTCGGGCCGTACCAGGGACACATCGGCGACGCGGTCATCGGCGTCGAGCAATAACGCAATATCGGCCGTCTTTTCAATCAGTTTGAGCAGACCAGACGGTTTGAGCGCAGGGAGGTCCATGAAAGGATGTTATTTATGTTGCGGGCAACAGCAAATTGACAGATACAACTGTATAGCAATTAAGCAGTGTAGCAACAAAAACCCCTCAAACCACGGGGCCTGCAGGCCTCAATGCCAGGCTGGCCCGATCGACCGTACTGCGGGCATCGGTGCCGACCCAATCGACACCCAGATCGGCCAATTTGTGTGCTTGGTCGAGGGCCATCGGCCCGCCGGCGATGACGACCATGCGCGGATTCGGGCTGACTTGGCGGGCTTGACGCACCAGGGCCTTGAGGGCAGGCAGTTGTCTTTGGGTGCTGATCGACAAAGCCAATACATCGACCCAATGGCCCGACAGCAGTCTCAATACATTGGCGTCCATGCGCGGTTGCTCGGTCAGGGTGTACCAACCCGCACGGCGAAAGAACTCGGACAACATGAACAAGCCCATGGTGTGCTGGGACTCGGGCTCTGCAAGCAGGACCGCCGTAGCCCCCAAGGGGGACGCCGCATCGGCCTGAAACTGGGGACTGAAGTCATAGAGCAGGCGATGCAAGCGCGAGCTGCCCACGGTGACGCTGGCGAAATCGAGCTGATCGGAGACCCACCAGAGTCCCAAGGTGCGCGCTGCCTCGGTAATGCCGTGTAGATAAATGTCGGCCAAATCAATGCCGCGCTGCATCCAGCCTTCAATGACCTGATTCAGATTGGCGCTGGCTTGTAGACTGAGGCGGGCGAGTCGCTCAGCCTCCATAGCCGAGATCACAGGCGCAATACCCACTGGCCGGCCCGACAAGGGCGCGGTGTTTGCTGGGTTGGGTTGTGTGTCCAAGGGTACGGCCTGTCACTGGTCGTCCTCTGCTTGGTGGGCTGGGGTTGGCGACCAGTTTGAATTGTTATCCTAGAGTTTGATCAAAGAACAAGGAATGATATCTAGGGTTTACCCTTGTTTTGTCAATTATTTCGATCGTCAATTTATGTTGACACTTTGGGGTGTGCGATTTAAAGTGGGTCATCTTTGCAAAGAAAGCACCCGATGCTGGATCCGACCCCTACGCCCAGACCCCTATACACCCCGGAGCAGCGGTGGCGGCGTGATCACACGGTTTGGACCTGGGTCCAGGGGATTTTGGCGCCCACCCAATTTTTGGTGTTTTTGGTCAGTCTGGTGCTGGTCAGCCGCACCCTGCTCTGGGGAATCGACGCCTCGTGGGCCATGGCTTCGGTGGTGGTCAAAACCGGGGTGCTGTACCTGATCATGGTGACGGGCAGCATTTGGGAGAAAGTGGTGTTCGGTCAGTATCTGTTTGCCCCGCCCTTCTTTTGGGAAGACGTGGTCAGCATGGGGGTCATGGCTTTGCACACGGCCTATGTGCTGGCCTGGGTCAGCGATGCCCTGAACCCAAACGCCCTGCTCTGGCTGGCCTTGGCGGCGTATGCCAGTTATGTGATCAATGCCGCACAGTTTGTTTGGAAATTACGCGCCGCACGCTTGCAACAACCCCCAGACGACGAGGACGACCTGGCCCCTTCACCGTCGCGCTATGGAAGGGTGACATGAGAACCATACCGATCGAAACCGAAGCCTGCGCCGAACCCACCGTTCTGCGCGAACGGGGGCAGCACGAGGTGTTTTGTGGCTTGACCGGCATCATTTGGCTACACCGCAAAATGCAGGATGCCTTCTTCCTGATTGTGGGCTCGCGGACTTGCGCACATCTGATGCAATCGGCAGCAGGGGTCATGATCTTTGCCGAACCGAGATTTGGCACTGCCATCATCGGGGAGCGGGATCTGGCTGGCCTGGCTGATGCCCACGAGGAACTGGACCGGGTGGTCACCGAACTATTGGCCCGTCGTCCGCAGATCAAAACCCTGTTTTTGGTGGGATCTTGCCCCTCCGAGGTGATCAAACTCGATCTGGCTCGCGCTGCTCAGCGACTGAGTCAAAGAGGCTCAGGGGTTCGGGTGTTGCATTACTCGGGCAGCGGCATCGAGACCACCTTTACCCAAGGCGAGGATGCTTGTCTGAAAGCCATGTTGCCCCATTTGCCGCAGCGCCAAACCACGCAGCGTCATGTGTTGGTCGTGGGGGCGCTGGCCGATGTGGTGGAGGACCAGATGCGACAGTTGTTGTCGGATATGGGCGTCTCAGAGGTGGACTTTTTCCCGCCTCGCCACAGTGCGGCGCTGCCTGCGGTGGGTCCAAACACGCATTTTGTTTTGGCGCAACCGTTTTTGTCCGACACCGCACAGGGTTTGCGCGCCATGGGACTGCGCCAAATTGACAGTGTGTTTCCCTTGGGGGTCGAAGGCACCACCTTGTGGTTACAAGCGATCGCCCACGCCTGCGGCATCGGCGCGGAAGTGGTCGAGCGTGTGACAGCACCCGCCCGACAACGGGCGCAAACCGCGTTGGCACGGCAAAAGACAAGGCTGCAGGGTAAGAGGATTTTCTTTTTCCCCGATTCGCAATTGGAGATTCCGCTGGCTCGCTTTGCACAACGCGAATTGGGCATGACCCTGCTCGAAGTGGGTACCCCGTATTTACACAAGTCCTTGATGGCTGCGGAATTGGCGCTATTGCCCAGTGAGGTGACCTTGAGCGAGGGACAGCATGTAGACCGTCAACTCGATCGGTGTCTGGAGAGTGGGCCCGATTTGGTGGTTTGCGGCCTGGGCTTGGCCAACCCCTTGGAAGCGCAGGGCGTGGCCACCAAATGGTCGATTGAGTTGGTTTTCAGCCCGATTCAAGGTTATGAACAAGCCAGCGACTTGGCCGCTTTGCTCGAGCGCCCGTTGAATCGAAGACAGAGGTTGGCCGCATGAGGATGCCATGGAATTGACCTTGTGGACCTACGAAGGCCCGCCCCATGTCGGTGCGATGCGGGTGGCCACGGCCATGCGTGGTGTGCACTATGTCTTGCATGCGCCGCAAGGTGACACCTACGCCGACTTGTTGTTCACCATGATTGAGCGCCGTCAGCACCGTCCCCCGGTGACCTACACCACCTTTCAGGCCCGTGACTTAGGTGCCGACACATCGGCACTGTTCCAACAAGCGGTGCGCGAGAGCTACGAGCGGCATCGGCCCGACGCCATGCTGGTAGGGGCTTCATGTACCGCCGAGTTGCTGCAAGATGACCCGGGTGGTTTGTGCCAGACCTTGGGCTTGCCGGTGCCCATCGTGCCCTTGGAATTGCCCTCTTACCAACGCAAAGAAAACTGGGGGGCCTCAGAAACCTTTTATCACCTGGTGCGCGCCGCCCTCGCCCACACCAGCAAAGCCGACCAACCAGTACAGGACCGAGGGGTGCGTCCTCGCTGCAACCTCTTGGGCGCCACGGCTTTGGGGTTTAGGCATCGCGATGACGTGCGAGAAATGACCCACTTGCTCGATCAGCTTGGGGTCGATGTCCAAGTGGTTGCCCCTTGGCAAGCCACGATGGCTGATTTGCGGCGCTTGCCTGAGGCCGATTTCAATGTGCTGATGTACCCCGAGATCGGTAAAACCGCCGCCGATTGGTTGCAAAGACAGTTTGGCATGCCATACACGCAAACGGTGCCCATTGGTCGGGGCGCCACGCAACGCTTTATTCAGGAAGTGTGCGCTTTGACCGGTTTGACCGAACCGACTGTGAACTCAGCACACTCGCGTTGGTGGTCGCAGTCGGTGGACTCGAACTATCTGACCGGCAAAAGGGTATTTGTGTTTGGCGACGCCACCCATGCCCTGGCGGCGGCCCGAATCGCGCGCGACGAAATGGGCTTCGATGTCGTCGGTCTGGGCACCTACAGCCGTGAATTCGCGCGCGATGTGCGCGCCCTGGCCACCGAGATGGGCTTAGAGGCCCTGATCACCGACAACCACCTGGAAGTCGAGGACGCGATCGAGCGCTTGCAGCCCGAACTGATTCTGGGTACGCAGATGGAGCGCCACATCGCCAAGCGGCACGGGTTGCCATGCGCAGTGATTTCGGCCCCCGTGCATGTGCAGGACTTCCCCGCCCGGTATTCGCCGCAAATGGGCTTAGAGGGCTCGAATGTGATGTTCGACAGCTGGATACACCCCTTGATGATGGGTCTGGAAGAGCACCTGTTGGGCATGTTCCGCGAAGACTTTGAATTTCATGCCCAAGCCGCACCTTCGCACCTGGGTCAGGCAGCCAGCGCGGCTGTGTTGCCGCAAAGCGCTGAACCCAAGGCCAGCAGCGTTGCACCCAAAGCAGCCGAAGTCGGGGTTTGGAGCCCAGAAGCCGAGCGCGAATTGGGAAAGATTCCGTTTTTTGTCCGCAACAAAGCCAAGCGCAACACCGAGCGCTTTGCTCTGGAGCGTGGTGTGACCACCATCACCGTGGAAACCCTCTACGATGCCAAAGCTCACTACAGCCGCTGAGACCAGCCAGCCGCTGATGCGGGTGGCCTTGCTGACCATGGATCATCACCTGGCCAGTGCAGCGGTGCGTGTCGAGCGGGTGCTGGGGCGCGAATTACCTGGTCTGGTCCTGAAGGTGCACACGGCTGCGCAATGGCGTGCCGACCCCGAGGCATTGCAAGCCTGTCGTCACGATATCGCTCAGGCCGATTTGGTGCTGGTCAGCATGTTGTTCATGGAAGACCATTTCCTGCCGGTTCTGGCTGATTTGCAGGCTCGGCGGGCGGATTGTGACGCCATGGTTTGCATCATGTCGGCGCCAGAGATCATGCAATTGACTCGCATGGGGCGCTACGTGGCGGGCCAGCAAAGTGGTGGCCTGATGGGCTTGCTGAAAAAACTCAGGCCGCAGGCCAAACCTGGAACTGGCCAGAGCGCACCCAGCAGTTCAGCAGGCGCGCGTCAGATGACGATGCTGCGGCGTTTGCCCAAACTGTTGCGCTTGATTCCGGGCACTGCGCAGGATTTGCGGGTGTTTTTCTTGGTGATGCGTTTTTGGCTGGCCGGGTCGGAAGAAAACCTGCGTCGCATGATGCACCAGTTGGTGCAGCGATATGCACAAGGGCCGCGCGAGTCTTTGCGAGCTTTGGCGCGGGTTGAAGAACCGATCGAATACCCCGAGGTGGGCGTATACCACCCCAGAATGAAGTCACGCCTGAGTGAGCGCTTGCGTGATTTGCCCAGCCCAGCACGCAGCCCCAAAAATGCGCCTACAGTGGGCTTGTTGCTGCTGCGCTCGTATTTATTGGCTGGCAATACAGCGCACTACGATGCGGTGATCGAAGCCTGCGAAGCCCGAGGTTTAAGGGTGGTGGCCGCCTTCGCCAGCGGACTGGACGCACGCCCGGCGGTGGAACAGTTTTTCATGCAAGACGGCAAGCCGCAAATCGATGCCTTGTTGTCTTTGACCGGGTTTTCGCTGGTCGGTGGCCCGGCCTATAACGATGCCCACGCGGCCCAACAGTTGTTGGGCAAACTCGATGTGCCTTATGTCTGCGCCCACCCGCTGGAATTCCAGAGCATTGATCAATGGGCGTTGGCCCAGCGTGGTCTGTTGCCGGTTGAAAGCACGATCATGGTGGCCATCCCTGAACTCGATGGGGCGACCGCTCCGACGGTATTTGCTGGTCGAGCTGGGGCGCCCGGTAGCCAGTGTCAAGGATGCGCCAAGCATTGCACCTTTGAGGCCCAAGCCCAACAGCACGATATGCACCCTTGTTACGAGCGGATCGACACTTTGGCCGATCGCATATCGAGCTGGGTCGAGTTGCGCCACAAGCCCCGCCCCGAGCGCAAATTGGCCGTGGTGTTGTTCAACTTTCCTCCACAAGCGGGCCACGTGGGTACGGCGGCGTTTTTGGCGGTTTTTGAATCACTGCAAAACACCTTGCAAGCGCTGGCGGATCAAGGCTATCGGGTTGAAGTCCCAGCCCATGTCGATGAATTGCGGGAACGCCTGTTGCAGGGCAATTCAAAACAATACGGAACAGCCGCCAATGTGCTGCGCCTGATCCCTGCCAGCGACCATGTGAAGCGCGAAATCTGGTTGAACGAGATCGAATCGGAATGGGGGCCCGCGCCTGGAACCCAACTCAGCAACGGACGGGATTTGTTTGTTTTAGGCATCGAATTGGGACAAGTGCAAGTCTTGTTGCAGCCCGGTTTTGGTTATGAAGGCGACCCGATGCGCTTGTTATTCGAGCGGGGATGCGCCCCAACGCACGCCTTCAGCGCCTTTTATCGTCACATACGGGAAGACTTTGGCGCTGACGCAGTGCTGCACTTCGGCACCCATGGCGCACTGGAATTCATGCCCGGCAAACAAACCGGTTTGTCTGGCGAATGCTGGCCAGAACGATTGATCGGCGCCTTACCTCATGTGTATTTGTATGCAGCCAACAACCCCTCGGAGGGCGCATTGGCCAAACGCCGCGCCGCCGCCACTTTGGTCAGTTATCTGACACCCAGTGTGACCCAGGCAGGACTGTACAAAGGTCTATTGGAATTGAAGCAATCGATCGACCGCTGGCGCGACCCGGACCTGAGCGAGAGCGAGCGAGAGAACTTGTGCGAGATGCTGCAAATGCAGGCCCAAGCCTTGGACTTGCAACCGCTGAGCGAGGCTGGCCAAGCCAGCCCAGTGTCTGCTTGGGTGCAGTCTTTGAGCGAGCATTTACTGGAATTGGAATACGCCCTGATCCCGCATGGCTTGCATGTCTTGGGGCGACCAGCCAGTCGTGAAGAGCGGGTGTCGACCTTGCGGGCCATGGCACAGGCCATGGGGATAGAGCGCGCGGGTCTGATTGAGTCATTGGTGGAACAAGGCCCCACTGCGCTCGATGACCTGACCCCGGCCGATTTCAACGACGCCCAAGTGGTTTCCTTGCGTCAGTTGATGCATAGCAATGAGCTATTACAGCAAGAGCATGAGATTCACGGCCTGTTGCGGGCTCTGGATGGACGCTATATCGCCCCGGCAGCCGGTGGAGACCTGCTGCGCAACCCAGAGGTGTTGCCGACCGGACGCAACCTACACGGGCTAGACCCGTTTCGCATGCCGTCCAACTTCGCCGTCATGGATGGGCGCAAGCAAGCGCAAAAACTGCTGGACCGTTGCCAAGCCGATGGCCTGCCCCTGCCTGAGACCATCGCCATGGTGCTGTGGGGCACCGACAACCTGAAGTCTGAAGGCGGCCCCATGGCACAAGCCCTTGCCTTGATGGGGGCAGCCCCCCGATTTGACAGCTATGGTCGTCTGGCAGGCGCGCAATTGATTTCATTGTCTGAATTGGGGCGTCCCCGAATCGATGTGGTGATCACCTTGTCGGGCATTTTCCGCGACCTATTGCCCATGCAAATCAAGCTACTGGCCGAAGCGGCCCTGCTGGCGGCCCAAGCCGATGAGGACGAGTCACAAAACTTTATCCGCAAACATACCCTGACCTATATGAAAGAACATGGCGTCGATCTGGATACGGCGGCGTTGCGGGTATTTGGTAACGCCGAAGGGGCTTACGGGGCCAACGTGAATCATCTCATTGACTCGAGTTGCTGGGAGAAAGAAGATGAATTGGGTGATGCATTTGTGCAGCGCAAAGGCTTTGCTTACGGGATTCAAGGTCAGCCTGTGCGTCACCAAGCCCTGATGCAATCGGTCCTCAGCACCGTTGCCCTGACTTATCAAAATGTGGACAGTGTCGAATTGGGGGTGACCAGCATCGACACCTACTTTGACACCCTGGGCGGCTTTAGCCGAGCCGTCTTGCAAGCCAAGCATCAGACTCAAGGGGATGCAGCCACAGCGCCTGGGGTGTACATCGGTGATCAAACTCAGGGCGAAGGCGTGGTGCGTAGTCTGGGTGAACAAGTGGCACTCGAGACGCGGACCCGAATGCTGAACCCCAAATGGCACGAGAGCATGCTGCAGCATGGCTTTGAAGGGGTGCGTCAGATCGAATCGCATTTGACCAACACCATGGGGTGGTCGGCGACCACCGGTCAAATCCAGCCCTGGGTTTATCAGCAATTGGCGCAAACTTTTATTCTCGATCCAGAGATGCGCGAGCGGATGGCGCGGCTCAATCCGTCGGCTTCGGTTCAGTTTGCGCATCGCTTGTTGGAGGCTTCACGCCGTAATTTTTGGCAACCTGACACCCAAACCCTCCAAGCCTTGCAAGAGGCTGGGGCCGAGTTAGAAGATCGCCTTGAAGGCATACAGGAAGGACTACCTGCATGAACGACACTTTTGTAGAGACCACGCGAGTGCCCGTCTCCAACATCCAGCGCAAGCAGCCCGACGGCGAGGGCAGCGTGCAAGTCCACATGGATCCAAATGTGAAGATCGGCACGGCCAAGGTCTTTGCTGTTTATGGCAAAGGCGGTATCGGCAAGAGCACCACCTCGTCGAATCTGTCGGTGGCCTTTAGCAAGTTGGGCA
>CAYMJT010000034.1:20500-21716 GCA_964390775.1 uncultured Bordetella sp. | reverse complement strand
GGTCGACCCCGATGTGGTGCAGCGCATGGTCGCCATGGGCCCCATTCCCGACGCGTTGGGACAACCCGATCAGACCGGGGCTTTTTTACGGCGCGAGCACGAGCGCTGGGCTGGAGTCGCCAAAGAGATTGGCTTGCTGCCCGAGTAAAGTCAGCGGGTCTTATTTCTGGGTTGCGATGTGGGTGGTCTTGATCACCGCGTCCCACTGCGTGCGCTCCACAGCCATGACACGTTTGAAGTCCGCCGAACCCAGCACCAAAGGGTCAAAACTCATGTCCGTCATCTTTTTGACAAACACCGGGTCTCTGGCCAAAGCCAACAACTCTTTCTCCCAGAAACTGACGATGTCGGGCGCGGTTTTGGCCGGGAAAAAGGCGCCGTACCAATTCATGATGCCCAAGGGCGGTATACCCGACTCGGTCAAGGTCGGCCAATCGGGAAAGGCCGCCAGCCGAGTGGTCTCCAGGGTGGCCAAGGCCTTGAGTCGGCCTGATTTGATGTGCTCCTTCACGGCTTCGACCGACTGCACTAAGAAATGGATGTCGCCTGTCAACATGCCCATGACCGCCTTGGCACTACCCTGGTAGGGAATATGTGACATGCGCACACCCACCTTGCCCAAGATGATCTCGGTCGTCAGGTGAAACGCATGACCGAGGCCGGGTGAACCATAAAAATACTTGTCGGGTTCTTTTTTGACCAAGGTCCAAAACTCATTGAGGTTTTGCACTGGCAGCGAAGAAGGAACGACAATCACCGCTGGGTTGCGACCGATCAGAGCCACAGTGGCAAGGTCTTTGCTGGCATCGTAAGCCGGCTTGGGAGAAAAAAACTCGGCAATGGTGATCGGCGTTGGCGGTGAAAACAACAGGGTGTGCCCATCGGCAGGAGCGCGCACCACGGCTTGCGTGGCAATTTGTCCAGAAGCGCCGGCCATGTTCTCAACCACGATGGGGTGATCCAGGCGCGGACTCAGAATTTGGGCAATCAGTCGCCCCACGCTGTCGGGACCGCCCCCCGCCGGAAAGGGGATCACCATGCGAACGGGGCGCGTCGGATACTTCGGGCTTTGCGACCAGGCACACCAGGGTTGGCTCAGCCCAATGCCCAAGCTCCAGAGGACTGTGCGTCGTTTAAAAATAGATTTTGTCATGGTGTTTCCTGCGATCCATTGGATTTTTCATCTCGATGCGGGTGGTGGTGTTCATGGAAATGG
>CAYMJT010000034.1:0-20400 GCA_964390775.1 uncultured Bordetella sp. | reverse complement strand
TCGTGTGAATGGTCGTGTGAATGGTCGTGTGAATGGTCGTGTGAATGGTCGTGTGAATGGTCGTGTGCCGCTCGCTGATGATCAATAGGGCCGCCAGCCACCCCGGGTTGAATGCTGGTGTGGTGTTCCTGCAGATAATGCAGGCGCAGCAGATCCAGGCCGTAATCGTTGCCGTTGGGTGTCCGGACCAGGGTATGAATATGAAATTTGGCAGGCAAGGGATTGGTCAGAAAAACCCCCGAGTGATGGTCGAACTCAATCATCACCACCGGGCTCTGGATGCGGTAGTAAAAGGTGTCTTCCTCGCCGGTGCCACCGATCCAGCAAAAGCGGGTCTCGTCCAGATGCCGCTCGACTTCGCTCAAGCGGGCCTTGCGCGGCCCCTCAGGCATGGGCGACACGTATTGCTCGATCAAGGCCATTAGAGCGCGCTTTTGTGCAGCGCTCATGTGCCGACCGATCAGTCCTTCGTAGGGGATGACTCTGTTGTCTTGCATAGCGCCGCCCAGGTGCAGTTGGTCGGCTTTGTGTCGTCGCCCTTCAGGCAGATCCCCGCCCACGCTCGAATGGTACAAAATCGCTTGTTGGCGTTGATCGGCAGACAAAGAGGTCATGAACGACAGGCCTTGCAGTTCCTCATCCTCAAACAATTTCAGACCCGCGTGCGGTCCCGTGTCGATATGGGTAGGCTCGGCCCCCATAAAGGTGGGTGACAGCACCATTTGCCCATGGATCACCATGCAATTCAAGGCCAGGTGATGTCCCATCAACTGCCACCCCCAGGGTTGATCGATCGAAGGCAATCCAAACAGGGTGAAGTTGTAACTCCATTCCCCAAGCACGCGGGTATTGCCTGCCAACTCGCCCAGAAAATGATTCGCTTGCATCACTTGGCGGGTTTTTTCGAATCCGCTCTGACTTAGGCTAGCGCGAATCACATCCAGCACCGCTTTTTTGTGTGCGCTGCTCAGTTCTTCCAAGCGCAGCCCGTAGCGGTATACATACATTTCGGTATTGTTCCAACGCCGCCATTCGCGCGCATCCATGGACAAACACAGTTGCTGTCGTTGCAAGGCGCTGAGTTGGCCTAATAATTCGGTAGCGGCATTGGCCATGCGATGCACCGGTGCGCCGTTGGGGGCCAGTTCAAACAAGCCAGGCAAGACCACGCCATCGGTGGTGATGCCTTTGAACGGCTCGTTGTATAACCGTTCCCAGGGGGTGAACAACAGGGCTTGGGGCAGTGGGTTGGCCCAACCCGCATCGCCATGCTGGTAGGCGTCCCTGCCTTGCAGGGCGGCAGCTCTGGGGTAGTCCAGGGTGGGAACAAAAGGCCGAAAGTCTTTGGAGTGGCTCATCTACCCCCATGTTAAGACCCCAAACACTTTGGGCGTAAGGGGGGTTTTACCCTGAAGCACAATGGCCCAAGCATAACTTCCCATGTACCTCTGCTGGTGTTAAAGTGCGCCCCAAGGTTAGTTAGATCAACCCAGGAGATGTTTTATGTTTCGCCGTGAAGTGTTGAAGTCAGGTCTGGCCGCTGCCAGTTTGGGTGTTTCGGGCACGGTCTGGGCCCAGGCCTATCCCAATCGCCCGGTCAAGATCGTGGTCCCGTTCGCAGTCGGTGGGCCCGGAGACCTGTTCGCCCGCTTTGCTGCGCAAAAATTGCAAGAAGCCTTGGGCCAGAGCTTTGTCATTGACAACAAACCAGGGGGTGGCTCGGTGATCGGCAGCGATTTGGCCGCCAAGGCCGCTGCCGATGGTTACACCTTGCTGCAGGTCTCCAATACCCACACCGCCAATGAAACTTTGATCCCGAGCAAGCCATTCGCCCTGATGCGCGACTTTGTGGCGGTGACCCCAATTAACTACTCTGACCTGTTGCTGGTGGCCCACCCTGGCACCGGCATCAATACGGTGAACGACCTGCTGAGCAAAGCCCGAGCCCAGCCCGGCAAAATCAATTACGCATCGTCCGGGCCAGGAACCCCGTATCACATGGCGGGCGAATTATTCAAATACATGGCCAAAGTGGATCTGGTTCATGTCCCTTACAAAGGCAGTTCGGGCGCGCGCACCGATGTTCTGGGTGGACAAGTTGACCTGATGTTTGACGCCGTGACCACCATGGCCGAGCATGTGCGCGCTGGCAAAGTCAAAGCCTTGGCGACGACTGGCAAGACCCGCTCGAGCGTGTTGCCCGATGTGCCTACAGTTCACGAGGCAGGAGTGCCCAACTACGAGGCGACGGTGTGGGTCGGGCTGATGGCGCCCAAAGGCACTCCAAAAGAGGTGATCGATCGCATCAACAGCATCGTCAATCAGGCCATGCGTCAAGCCGAGTTGCGTCAGCAGTGGGCCAAGCAGGGGGCAGTTCCCATGCACATGAGTGCCGCAGAGTTCGATAAATTCCTCACTGACGACATCCAAAAATGGGGCGCCGTCATCAAGTCCGCCAACATCAAGGTCGATTGAACCCTGACGGATTGAGCTCCTACACCGATGAGCAGCGCCAGCAGCGATACTCTGGCTTTGTTTCCCCTGTCGCACGGGGTGTTTCCTGACGGTCAGTTGCGGCTGCAAATTTTCGAGCCGCGCTACCTCGATCTGATCAAGCGCTGCCAGCGGGAGCAGGCCCCTTTTGGGGTGGTCTGGCTAAAGCTGGGGCGCGAGGTTCAAATCCCGGGCGATGCGCCCGAGTTTTATGCCACCGGCTGCCTTGCGCACATTCGAAGTTATGTCGAAATCCAGCCCGCACTGCTACAAATCATCTGTCAAGGCGGCTTGCGCTTTGAGCTATTGGCCAGCAGAGCCGGACCTTATGGGGTGTGGCAAGGGCAGGTCCGGTACTTGCCATGCGACCCCGAGGTGGCACTGCCACCCCAGCATCAGGTACACGCCGACCGATTGGGGCGTGCCATTGCCCACGCGCAAGGGCAGGGCGTAGCAGACCGCTTGCCTTGGTTTGCGCCGTACAAGTTAGACGACGCAGGCTGGTTGGCCAACCGCTATGCCGAGGCTTTGCCGCTGGAGTCGGCGCTTAAAGTGGCCCTGTTGGCCGAGGTCGATCCCTTGATGCGCCTGAATCAGGTGCTGCAAGCGCTGCCGCCATTGCCACCCACGGCGGGTTAAGGAAGCGATGCATCACTCTGGCGAAGTTGCGTTGCGAGCCCAATCGGCCCTCTCGCGAGGCGCGCGCCGCATCTCAAATGGCACTGTGCGCGACCGACCAGAGTGATGCAGATCTTCCTTGAATCATTCAGGTTGGATGTTGGCCAACCGAATCATTTCGCCATAACGCCTGGTTTCGGCCTGCACAAAGGCCTTGAACTCACTTGGGCTGTTGCCCACTGGGTCGGCCCCCAACGCGGCCAATCGTTCGCGCACTTGCGGGTTGGCAAAGGCGCTGCGCACTTCTTGGTGCAGCCGGTTCACAATGTCCATCGGCGTTTGCGCTGGAGCGAACAGACCAAACCAACCTCCGTGGTGGGTAAAGGCGGGCAAGCCAGCTTCGCTGGCGGTGGGGACCTCGGGCAGTTGCGGGTGGCGTTTGTGATCGCTGTAGGCAATCGCCATTAGCTTGCCCGCTTTGATTTGTTGCATGACGGCAGGTGGGGTCGAGAACATGACCTGGGTTTCGCCCGCCAACAGCGAGGCCACTGCCGGCCCGGCCCCCTTGTAGGGGACATGCAAGATCGAGGTGCCGGCTTTGGCATTGAAATATTCACCCGATAGATGCAAGTTGTTACCGATACCGGGCGAACCGAAAGAGAGTTTACTGCCGGGTTTGCGCGCCATTTCGATCAGCTCTTGTAAGGTCTTGACCCCCAAATTGGGGTTGACCACCACAAACACGCCCAGGTTCTCCAAAAGATTGGTGACGGGTATGAAGTCTTTATCGGGGTCGAAGGGCAGCTTCTTGTACATGTGTGGATTGGCCGCAAAGCCCGCCGAGGTGATCATCAAGGTGTGCCCGTCGGGGGCGGCTTTGGCCACGGCATCGGCACCCAAAATGCCGTTCGCGCCAGGCTTGTTCTCGATGACAAACGATTGGCCCATTTGAGCACCCAATTGAGCTCCGAGGACGCGAGCCAATGAGTCCGGGCCACCCGTGCCAAACGGTACGATGATGCGGACCGGTTTGCTCGGGTAGGACTGGGCTCGCAGTCCCATGGGGGTCAACACAGCAGACAACAAAAGCGTTCGGCGCAATGGGCTAGGCAAGGACAACACGCAAACACTCCCCAGGTCCTCCGTCCGAGTTGCCGGACTGTTCAAGGCCTGGCCCGAGTGAATCACAAGGCCTGGGGGTTTGTCAAAAGGGCAAACCGCAGGTTTCAAGCCTGGGCGGCCCGCTCTTTCAGCCGCGAAACCATAAAGCCCGAGGCCTGCATCAGATGTTCTCGGGCCAGGTACTCGGCGCGATCAGCGTCGCCTTGGGTGATGGCCTCCATGATGGCTGCATGCTGGTCCCAGATGTCGCGCGGGCTCTGATCTTGAACCAGAACCTCACCCATGGCGCGCTGGGTGTAGGTCAGGTGCGTGGCCATGGCTGGCGCGATCAATGGGTTATCGGCCAGATCGTAGAGGAATTCATGAAATCGAATGTCGGCAGCAATCATTTTGCTCACCGATCCTGCTGCCACAGCTTTGCGCCCCGCCTCGATCAAAGCCAATCCTTGCTTGTGCGACGATTCCGACTGCTTTTGAGCCGCCAAGCGACAAGCCATACCCTCGATGGCAGCGCGAATCTGATAAACATGTTCCACCCGATCCGGGTCGAGCGGTGAAACGATCAGACCTCGCCCGCTTGCTTCGCGCAACACCCCTTGATCGCGCAATAAAAGCAAGGCTTGTTGAACAGGTTGGCGCGACACCCCAAGGGCTTGGGCGATTTGTTCCTGAATGATGCGCTCGCCCGGTTGGAGTTGTCCTGAGGCGATTTCATTGAGCAAGGCATCTCGAACCTGTTCGACCAGATTAGGGGTGGGCGAAATGGCTTTCATAGTATTCGTAGTCTAGCGCAAGGCGATCCCCTTAAGAGGTCACGCTCAAGCGCTGATCGCGCAAAATGCGATGCAAAATCTTCCCCGTGGCGGTGCGCGGCATCTCTGCGTCGGTGATGAATTGCACCGACTGGGGTCTCTTGAAGCCCGCCATGCGACCCCGACACCAATCGATCAATTCGTCTTCGTCCATCGACTGCCCTTGGTGCAGCACCACCACGGCGTGCACCGATTCCCCCCATTTGTCGTGCGGCAATCCGATCACTGCCACGTCTTTGATCTTTTGGTGTTGACCCAAAATTGACTCGACTTCAGAGGGGTAAACATTCTCGCCCCCACTAATGATCATATTACTCTTGCGGTCGACAAGATGAATGAAGCCATCGGCATCGCGTCGCGCCATATCTCCTACCGAGCACCAATCTTGATTGAATGACTCGGCGGTCTTTTCTGGGTTTTTCCAATAGCCGTCAAACACATAGGCGGTGCGTGAGTACAGTTCGCCCACCTCGCCGTCTGGCACCTCACGCCCTTGCGGATCGAGCAGCCGAATGGGGCCAGAGCCTGCCCATTCTCGTCCTACTGAACCGAGGCGATCAATTTGCTCCTCGGGCCGTAGAAGTGTGACCCAGCCGGCCTCGGTCGAGCCATAGAGCTCGTACAACTGGCCGTTGCGGAAAAAGTCCATGATCGCCAGTTTGGTTTCTTTACGGGCTGGGGCAGAAGAAATCATGAGTTTTTCTACTGCGCTGACATCGTATTGGGCTTTGACAGAGGCTGGTAGTCCCAACATCATGATGTAGTGGGTTGGCACCAAGGATGTAAAGGTGACATGCTCAGCAGCCAGCTTGGCCAGCAATGCCTCGGGGTCAAAGCTGCGCCGGTCATCGATGACACAGGTCGCCCCCAAATGTGCAAAGGTGTGGCTGAAGTAGAGCGAGTTGGCGTGACACATGGGCATCACCAACAAAGCCGTGTCTTTGGCACTAAACCCCATCTCAAGCGCCGTGGCCCATGCAATCAGCGTGCTGCCCTCGTGACTTCGAATGGCCCCTTTCGGTCGTCCGGTGGTGCCCGAGGTGTACATCAAAGCGCTCATGTCAGCCGGTGAGACTGGTAGGTTGGGCAAGGTTGGCGCCGAGTCGATCAATGACTCGTAGCGCACCCAACCCGCCGGCACCTCGCTACCAAATCCAATCCAGGCGTTGGGCTCAAGGCCCAAACTTTGCCGCAAGGGTTCGACGCCTGATGCTAGAGCATCCTGCACAATAAACGCACGTGCCTCGCTGTGTTCGGCGATGTAGGCCATTTCGGGTGCAGTCAGCCTAAAGTTCAGCGGGACGGCCACCAGTCCGGCACGGGCGAGAGCGGCATAAATCTCCATCCACTCCAGACAGTTATAGGCCAGCAAGGCCACCCGGTCGCCTTTTTCCAGGCCCAGCGAGCGTAAACCATGGGCCAACCGTTCGGTCCGATCGTGCCACTGGGCATAGCTCAAGCTGCGCCGTGAGTCTCGCACGGCCAGTTTGTTCGGGTTCAGCCGTGCGTGAGTGGCGACAGCGTCGCTGAGGGTGTTGAGTCGATTCACAAATGCCTCCTTGAGCAGCTGAATCAAAGGCATGATATCATAGAATTCTGAATTCAGAATTCATTAAAAGTTTCACCTCTAACCATTCCACAAGGATGACCCATGAGCAAACCTGAAGTCACTGAACGCAGTTCCGCTGCCTGGATCGCCCGGTGCCTGAAATCGCGTGGCATCGATCGGGTGTTTGCATTGTGTGGCGGCCACATCATGCCGCTTTGGATGCGTCTCGATGCCGAGGGCATTCGCATCATCGATGTCCGGGATGAGCGTGCCGCTGTTTATATGGCGCACGCACACGCCGAATTAACAGGGCAAATCGGGGTGGCGCTGGTCACCGCTGGTCCTGGAGTTACGAATGCCATGACTGGCATTGCCAACGCTCATGTGGCGCGGGCCCAAGTTCTGGTTTTGTCGGGCACACCGCCGCGTGCCCAGGAGAATCGGGGAGCTTTGCAAGACATGGCCCATACCGAGTTCGTGCGCCCGTTGACCCGCTACGCCCGCACGGTTCGTGAACCCGATCTGGTCTTGCAAGAACTCGACGAGGCCATGGCGCGCGCCCAGGGCATCGGCGGTGAACCAGGACCGGTTTATCTTGATTTCCCTGTTGACACCCTGCGTGCCGAACCGAGTGCAGCCATGGCACTACCCGAGTGGTTTAAACCACGGCGCAAGCCCCGACTACATCCCGATCCCCAGTCGGTGGCCGAAGCGGTCGATGTCTTGTGGTCGGCGCGGCGCTTGTTGGTCATCAGTGGGCGCGGCGCTCGCGGTGCAGGCGCTGCTTTGACCCGCCTGCTCGATCGATTGGGTGCGGTGTATTTGGACACTGGAGAGAGCCGTGGGTTGGTCCCTGACACCCATCCTTCGGTGGTGGCCGCCATGCGCGGTACCGTCATGACCGAGGCCGATGTGGTGCTGACACTGGGGCGCAAACTCGATTTCCAACTGGCCTATGGCTCTCCAGCGGTATTTGGATCCGCGCGTTTCGTGCGTGTCGCTGATACAGCTTCAGAATTGCGTGACAACCGACGTGGCGCTGCCGAGGTGCTGGGCTCGGTTGACGCCGTCTTGGAAGCCATCTTGTCAATGGCTGGTGAACGAGTGCCCGCTACCGATCCCGAGTGGGCACAGCAAGCGCGTCAGGCCCACGAAGCCCGTTCACAAAAATTGCTGACCTCTATGCAACAGGCCCCCGAAGGCAGCGATGGTCGAATGCACCCGAATCGGTTGTTGGCTGCCTTGCGCCAGCATTTACCGGCAGACAGCGTGCTGGTAGCTGATGGCGGCGACTTTTTGAGTTTCGCCCGAGTCGGATTGCCAGCTTCGACCTATTTGGACCCTGGCTCCCTGGGTTGCATCGGCATCGGTACCCCCTTTGGTGTGGCTGCAGCGCTGGCCTTGCCCGAGCGAACCGTGGTGGTGGCCACGGGCGACGGTGCATTCGGTTTCAATGCCATGGAAATGGACACTGCCGCCCGCCACCGGGTCCCCGTGTTGATTGTCGTGGCCAATAACGGGTCTTGGGCCATCGAAGTTCGCGACCAGCAAGAGACGCACGGCAAGGTGGTCGGCACTCGATTGCAATACGCCGATCATGCGGCCATGGCGCGCGGGCTGGGGCTATATGCCGAACGGATCGAGAAGGCGCAAGACTTGCCCGCCGCCATAGGCCGCGCCCTGAACAACTTGCCCGCTCTGATTGACGTGATGGTGACCCCCGAAGCCGCATCCTCTGATGCCAAGTCGGGACTGGCCTGGGTGCCCGACTTGCAAGCTCTGGGTGCCTGGGATCAGGCCGAAGAGCGCTGGCGGAGTGGTCTCCAATCAGTGGTATGAGTCGTAGCGCCGCAAGGCCTCAGCCAAGGCCTTTTGCACGCTGTGGCGCAAAGGGGTGGGGGCCATGACTTCGACTTCGGGTCCGTGGCGCAAAATATCGCCCAGTAACTCCCTGGGGTCGCTGTACGGGACTTTCAATACAAAACTGCCGTCGGCTTCGTGACTCGATTCTTGGTCGGGATGCCATTCTTCGCGCTCAACCCAGCGAGAGCGTTCGGGCGTGAAACGCAATTCGGCCCATTGGATGTCTTGACCACTGAAAATTCCGTAACCCTTGCTCACTTCAGCCCAAATCACCTCAGGGTCGATTTCCTTGGCGGGGTCATTAAGCATTTTGACTTTGCGCAGGGCATCAATCGCAAAGCTGCGCAAACCTTGACGAAGATGACACCAGGCGTCCACATACCAGTTGTCGCGATAGTGCACCAGCTGCTGTGGCGAGATGGTACGGCGGATCGTCTCGTCGTTTTGGCGGCTGTAATGGTCGATCACCAGTTGCCTGCGTGCCAAGGTGGCTTGCGCGACCGTGCCAAAAAAGTCCAGGTGCAAGGTGCGCTTACCTGCGTGTACGGCCTTAACCCTTTGTGCCAGCACAGCGGCCTGAGTGCCTTGATGTTCCAGCAGCTTGGTCAGGCGACTTTGCAAGGGTTTGAGTTTCGGACCCAACACCCCGGGTTCAAGTTGCCCCAGCATGTGCTGAATGGTCAGCAAGGCCAGCAGCTCCTCTTGGTTGAACCACAGGCCAGGAAGCTCGGTTTGGCCTTGGTCGTGTGCCAACCGGTAACCATTGAGGTCGCGATCAAAAATCACGGGCATTTCATACACATCGCGCAGCAAGGTCAAGTCGCGTTTGAAAGTCGCCAGCGAGATTTCCATTTTGCTCAGGATGTCACTTTTGGAAATGACACGCCGGTGCGACAACAGCTGGCGGTATTTCATCAGTCGTTCAAACTCTTTCATGGTCGCATCGGGTGGGTCAGGGGAGAGTCAGTTTGCATGCCAGCGGGTCCGTCCTATGAGCCCTCGGGTTGTTTCTTTATACAGTATTTGAACGGCTCTATAAAGCCGCTTGGGGGAATGATTTCAAAGCCCCGTGAGCAAACTCACCACTTGATCATTCAAGACCTCCCAGGGTGCATTGACGGACATGAAGGCAGGCTTTCAAATCACTCGCAGGCGGGGCTCATGGCCATGGGCAGGGATGACTCGCCCGATCTCTGTGGCGGCATTAAATCCATGGCGTTCGAAGTTCGCCAACACCTCTGG
Source organism: uncultured Bordetella sp. (assembly GCA_964390775.1). Taxonomy (GTDB): domain Bacteria; phylum Pseudomonadota; class Gammaproteobacteria; order Burkholderiales; family Burkholderiaceae_C; genus Limnohabitans. The sequence continues at coordinate 10,701 of CAYMJT010000034.1, read as the reverse complement.
CACGGCATAGTCAGCGCAAGCCACCAACAGCCCACCGCTGGTCTGCGGATCGGTGAGCAGCGCTTGATCCAAGGCAGTCAGTTCCTTGGCCAATTCGACTTCTTGCCCATAGGCGTTCCAGTTGCGAGCGGAGGCGCCAGTGATCATGCCTTGCCCCGCCAGTTCACGCACCCCTTCGAGCAGCGGGATGCGCGCCATATCGAGTTGAATATGGGCTTGGGCTCCACGGGCCATCTCCAGTGCGTGCCCGGCCAGCCCGAACCCAGTCACATCAGTCAGGGCATGGACACCCGCCATCGCGGCCAAATCAGGGCCAGGGGTGTTGAGCCGCGTCGTGGTTTCGATCATTTGTCGGTACTGCACAGGGCCGAGAGCGTCTTTTTTCAGGGCGGCCGACAGCACACCCACCCCGAGGGGCTTGCCCAGTATGAGGCGGTCGCCGAGTTGGGCATCGGCGTTGCGTTTGACCCGCTTGGGATGGACTAAACCCAGCACGACCAAACCGTAAATGGGTTCTACCGAGTCGATGGTATGTCCTCCCGCGACCGGTATGCCCGCAGCGGCACACACCGCTTGACCGCCCTCGAGGATGTGTCGAATGGTGTCCACACTGAGTACCGAAATCGGCATGCCGACCAGCGCCAGTGCCATGATGGGGCGTCCGCCCATGGCGTAGACATCGCTGATGGCGTTGGTGGCTGCGATGCGGCCAAAGTCGTGCGGATCATCGACGATGGGCATGAAAAAATCGGTGGTGGCAATCAGGGCCTGCTCGTCATTGAGCTGATAGACCGCCGCATCGTCGGCGGTCTCGATCCCGACCAGCAGTTGGGGCGGTATCGCCAACCCTGCCGTACCTTGCAATATTTGACTCAACACGCCAGGGGCAATTTTGCAACCACAACCCCCACCATGTGAGAGGCTGGTCAAGCGGGGTTCGGTACTTGGGGTCATGTCTTGCTGCGCTGAAAAGCTCTATTGTGCGACCAAAAACCGACTTGTCACCCGCCGCATTGACTTCCCCTCGCCCCTCCAGTAGATTGCGCCCCACTACAAGGAGTACGTATGAAAAGACGCATTGGGATCGTGGCATTGACTTTGGCCGTGGGTCTGGTGGGCACTGCCGCGGCCCAAAACACGGGCTTTCCTGCCAAACCCATCCGCATCATCGTCACCACGCCAGCGGGCTCGGGGGCTGATTTTTTTGCCCGCACTCTAGCGCAAGGATTAAGCGAGATTTACAAAGGGGTGGCCCCAGTGGTCGAGAATCGACCAGGCGCGGGTGGCATCATCGGCGCCCGCGAGGTGGCCAGTGCCGCACCTGACGGATATACACTCGGCGTGGCCTCGACGGCCCATGTGGTCGCCCCTTTGCTACAAGTCAACCCGCCTTACAAGCCGCTGGCTGACTTCACCCCCATCGCCCAATTGACGGCCTTGCCATTTATTTTGGTGGCCGCACCGACCGTGCCCGCCAAGACCTTGCCAGAGTTGGTCACCGCCCTCAAGGCCGATCCGCGCAAGTACAACTTTGGCTCGCTCGGTAATGGCACAGCTGCGCACCTGGGGGCCGAAATATTCAATGCTGCAGCGGGCGTGGAAGTGGTTCATGTCCCATTCAAAGGCGCATCTGACTTGTACACGGCGCTGATCTCGGGCGAGGTCCATTATTCGGCCTTGTTCGTGCCCACAGCTGGAGTCTTGCGCAGCGGTCGCGCCCGTGTGCTGGCCGTGACGGGCAAAACCCGCAACGCCGCCTTGCCCGATGTGCCTACCGTGGGCGAGCAGGGTTTGCCAGGTGCCGAGGCCGAAGCGCTGATGGGCATCGTCGCCCCGGCCGGCATGCCGCCTGAATTGGTTCGCAAGTTACATGCCGACATCGTGTCGGTGCTGCGCAAACCCGAGACCCGCGAAAAATTTGCCACCCAAAGCGGCGAACCAACCCCCGACTTGTCACCGACCGACTACGCCGCCAAGCTCAAGGCAGAGTACGAGTTGTATCAGCGACTCTTGCCTCGCATAGGCCTCAAACCTTGAACGCCATGCAATTTGAACAAGACGTGCCCATCGTGGCCAATGACGGATTGGTGCTGCGCGCCAATGTGTTTCGCCCTGAAGCGCCAGGCCGCTACCCGGTCGTGATGGCGCACGGTTCGTACGGTAAGGACGTGCATTTTTCGCACGCATTCAAACCTCAATGGGACAAACTCAAACGCCTCTACCCTGGTTTGTGCGCCGACGGTTCAACCGGGGCTTGGCTGCGTTGGGAAACTGTCGACCCCGAGCGCTGGGTGCCGGACGGCTATGTGGTGGTTCAAGTCGATTCGCGCGGAACAGGTAAATCGCCCGGCTATTTAGATCCGTTTTCGCCCAGAGAAATTCAAGATTATTTTGATGCCATCGAATGGGCTGGGGTGCAAGACTGGTCCAATGGCAATGTGGGTCTGTTAGGCGTGTCCTACTATGCCATCGAGCAATGGCAAGTGGCCGCATTGCGACCCCCTCATTTGGCGGCGATATGTCCCTGGGAGGGTGCGAGTGATTTTTATCGCGACGTGGCCCGCCATGGTGGACTGTGCAGTCACGGATTTTGGTCGGCCTGGTGGCCGCGTCAGGTATTGGTTAACCAGCACGGCAACGGGGAAAGCACCCACATTGATGCCGTGACTGGCGAGCGCAGCACCGGACCGGCGCTCGAATCCATCATGCTGCAGGGCAATCGTACCGACTTTCCGACCGAGATGTTGCGCCACCCTTGGCTTGATGCCTGGCACCGTGAGCGCAGCGCCGATTTGTCGCGCATCGAAGTCCCCATTTTGTCGGCGGGCAATTGGGGCGGGCCTGGCGTGCACTTGCGTGGCAATATCGAGGGCTGGCGGGGTGCGGCCTCGAAAAACAAATGGCTCTTTATGCATGTGGGCACACATTACGAGAGTTTTTATTTGCCCGAGTACGTGTCTTTGCAAAAAAGGTTTTTTGACCGTTATCTGAAAGGGCTGGACAATGGCTGGGATGATGAACCACGTGTTCAAGTCCTGGTTCGCACCCCCGAGGGTACGCGAGTTCGACGGTTGGCGCAGCAGTTCCCTTTGCCCCAAACCGAATGGCGACGTCTTTACCTGGACCTCGATGGTTTGGGCTTGTCTGAAACCGCCCCCCAGCCCGCTCAGCTCAGCTATGAGCATGCGGGTACCGGCCTTACCTTGCGTACTGCCGCCTTGGCGCAGGATCTTGAAATCATGGGGCCCTTGAGTTTGCGGGTGTGGGCTTCGGGGCAAGGCACCGACCTAGACCTGTTTGTGGTCTTGAGGGCTTTTGATCCGCAGGGCCGCGAGGTGGTTTTTGACGGTGCCCACGAGCCGACCCCCATCACACGCGGGTGGTTGCGTGCATCACACCGCAAGACCGACCCCGAACGCAACATGCCGGGCCGGCCCTGGCACACCCACGACGAGCCCTGGCCACTCACACCAGGTGAGCCGGTTGCCCTGGACATCGAAATTTGGCCCACCAGCATGGTCTTTCCCAAAGGCTACACCCTGGCCCTGACCGTGATGGGGCGCGATTTTGAATTCGATGGCATTGCGGGGCGCATCTTGCACAACGCCCCCTCTGATCGCGACCCGCACATTTTGGGCCCCAAAACCACCTTGTGGTGCGGTCCATCCCACCCGTCCTTTCTGACCCTGCCGGTGGTGACCTAGCAGACTGTCTGGATTAGCATCCGTTTCGCTAGCGCCAATGTCAAAATACCCTAAACGGCAGTACACGCTCGAGCTGCCGCCTCAACGACAGACTTATTCCTTGGAGAAACCCTGATGACCCCCACAGAGACCATCGCCCATATCGCCCATCTGGATCGGGAGCGTGTGGCCGCCCTGCTGGCCAAAGACACCCCTGCGCTGAACCGTTTGCTCGACGATGAGTTGGTGTATGTGCATTCCACTGGCGTGGCCGATTCCAAACAGAGTTACCTCGAGGGGCTGGTCACCGGGGTGTGGGACTATCACCAGCTTTCATTGCGCGACCACCGCTATGTGGTTCATGACCAGACCGTGCTGGTGTTTTGTCGCATGGCCATCGAGATCACCGTGCGCGGTACTTTCAAATCTTTCGAGAGCAATGCCCTCCTGGTCTGGGTGCAACGTGCCGAGGGTTGGCGTTTGGTGGCTGTACAGTCCAGCAGCATTCCCAACGCTTAAACCTCTGGAGGCGAGCATGCCCGTATTTTCATTCGGACTGAAAGACAAAGTGGTTCTGATTACTGGGGCCGCCCAGGGCATCGGGGCCGCATGTGCCCGCCTCATGGCGGCCGAAGGTGCGCATCTGCTTTTGGTTGATCTGCAGGCCCAGGCTGGTATGGCCTTGCAAGACGAACTCAGGGCGGTCGGGCATCAGGCTGATTTCTGGCCCTGCGATGTGGGCGACGGCGAGCAGGTTCGTGCCATGGTCGAGCAGGCCTCGAATCGGCATGGCCGCATCGACGTATTGGTCAACAATGCGGGTGTATTTCGTGCCGGGCCGTTTCTGGAAATCAGCGAAGCTGACTTCGATGCCGTCTTGCGCGTGAATCTGCGCGGGGCTTTCCTGGTCGCCCAAGCCGTGGCGCGTAAGATGAAAGCCAGCGGGGGCGGTGCCATCATTCACATGAGCTCGGTCAATGCCGTGGTGGCCATCCCAGAGATCGCCACCTACAACATCAGCAAAGGCGGTATCAACCAACTCACACGGGCCATGGCCCTGGCCTTGGCCGACGATCAGATTCGCGTCAATGCCGTGGCACCAGGCACCATCGCCACCGAGTTGGCGCAAAAAGCGGTGTTGACCAATGAGGCGGCGCGGCAAAAAATCATGTCACGCACCCCCATGAAACGCTTGGGCGACCCGTCTGAGGTGGCCTCGGTGGTTGCCTTTTTGGCCAGCGACGCCGCCAGTTACATCACCGGTGAGGTGATCACGGTCGACGGCGGTCGCATGGCGCTCAATTACACCGTGGCGGTCTAAAGTCAAGTCGGGATGACGGGCAACAACAGATGCGCCTGGTGCTTCGGTCCACTGTACAAGGTCACATCGCCACCAAACACATCGGCAGGGCGGTCACGCGGGTCGTTATGAACAAATGGGCCACAACCGTGCCACTGGGTGCCCAGAGTCTCAAGCCCCTTGCTAGGCCCGCCCGGGTACACATAGTCTTTGCCTCGCACCGTTAACGCAAGTCGATATCCCTTGGGCAATACGATGCAAGTTGGCCAGACTTCGACATCGACTTCGTAAACCGTGCCAGGCTGCATGGGCTGCTCTTGATCGTGGGTGTGATAAGGGCGATAGGGCAAACTCAGTTTGGGGTCGAGTTTGCGATGCGAAACCCGCAGCCAACCTTGGGCAATTGGGGTGTTCGGATCGAGGGCCCCCTGGAACACCACTTCTTTCATATTGGGATCAAAGGCGCGCACGATCAGGAATAAATCGGCGTCTCGCGTCGACGAAGAGACCCAGAGTTTGGCGGCAATCGGGCCCGTGATTTCGGTAGCCTGCGCCAGCGGTGGCGTCATTAAAGTCACCCCGTCACCCAGGCCAGCATAAGTCACTGATGCTTCTGCGCTGGGCGGTTGATCGCCCAGGGTGTGCTTGTCGAGGTGCAAATACTGTTTGGTCCACTGGGTACGCGCCAGGGGCCATTCGTTTTCGTGGCGCTCGACAAATTTTTCGCCAGGATGGCGCACTTGCAGCAAGACCTTGGGCATATTCTCCCAGCCCGTTTTTTCACCTTTCAGAAAGTGGCCCATGAACTTCTTTTGCAGCGCCAGTCCATAGTTGGTGTAGAAGTGCGTCCAATGCTCGATGCCATGCACCTCCAGCCATTTCTGACTGGCGGCGGCGCGAGTGAACGCTTCAAAATTACCCCTGGGGTGCAGGCCCTGTCCGCCCCAGTTGGCGGCCGACAGAAAAGGTGTTTTCACCTTCGACCAGTCGGGCATCCGCGATTGCCAAAATTCGTCGGTGTCGAGTTTGTGGCTGATGCAATCGGTGTAGAAGTCGCGTCGATTTGCACCCAACTCTTCGTCGGTCAAGGTCTCGGGCCCAGAGACCCAATCGCCTGTCAGGCGGCTGCGAAAGCCGCGCGTCCCTCGACCATTTTGGACCGAGTACACCTGCGACTTGGACCAGTCCTGCACAAAGCCCCGGTTAAAAATGCCACCATGGTGGGCCATGTCACGGTAAAAATCGGCGGCCGCTTCCCAAGGAATCATGGCGGCCAAATGTTTCGGTTGCAGGGCGGCACATTGCCACTGGTTCTGCCCAAAATATGAAATGCCATTGAGTCCGACCTTGCCGTTTGACCAAGGCTGCACTCCCGCCCAATCGACGCAAATGGCCAAGTCTTTGGCCTCGCGCAGCGACCAGATGTCGATCACCCCTTGTGATCGCCCAGCGCCCCGGCTGTCCACCCGTACCACCACATAGCCGTCGGGCACCCATTTTTCAGGGTCCACCACCTCCCAGACTTGGTATTTGTTGGTGGAGTCAGTCGGCACCTCGGGGTGGGTTTCGCACATGGTTTTCCATTGCGCGCTGTACAGGTCGTCAAAGTGCAGCCATTTGCCATAGGGGCCCATGGTCAAAATAACCGGGTATTTACCCTCAGTGGTGGGGCGGAAAATGTCGCATCGCAAGACCACACCGTCGTCCATTTTGATGGGCATGTCCCAATCGATGCGCATGCCGTCTCGTACTTCACTGATTTCCCTGTAGTTCATGTCTCACTCCTGTCAAGGCTCGATGATGTTTGGTTGTTGATCAAGCAATTATTAAAGCAAGTGCGTGCGATGCATCTAGGGTAAATGCTAATCACACACAAGAGGGCTTCTTACACAATCAGTTTGAAATAAGGGAGCAGTTGATCAATAAGCGGCGCAACTCAGGTTCGCCCCGCAGATCTGTAGGTAAACCATTTTGGAGCTTCCCATGCCCTATGTTCAAAAGTCTGAAGTGCGTGACGGCATGCGCATCGACTGGAACGTACCGATACAAGTCCGCGACGGTCACACGCTGTTGGCCGATGTTTTTCGTCCCATCAAAGCGGGTCACTATCCAGTGATTCTTAGCCACGGCCCCTATGGCAAGGGCTTGGCGTTTCAGGACGGCTACAAGACCGCTTGGAACATCATGGCCGAAAAACACCCCGATGTCACTGCTGGCTCCAGTAATAAATATCAAAACTGGGAAGTGGTGGACCCTGAAAAATGGGTGCCGCACGACTACGCCGTGGTCCGAGTCGATTCGCGTGGAGCAGGTGCTTCAGCGGGCTATATGGCCTTGTGGAGTCCACAAGAAACGCGCGATATGTTCGACTGCATCGAATGGGCCGGCGTTCAACCCTGGTCCAACGGCAAAGTGGGTCTAAACGGTATTTCATACTACGGCATGAACCAGTGGCAGGTGGCGGCACAGCAACCCCCGCACCTGGCGGCCATTTGCATTTGGGAAGGCGCGTCCGACTTTTATCGTGACCTGAGTCACCACGGTGGCATTTTGTGCGACTTCATCAAGAACTGGTATGACATGCAGGTCAAATCGGTTCAACATGGATTGGGTCTAACCGGACCGATCAGTCGTCTGACCGGCGAGCCAGTTTGTGGCACCGAGGCGCTGAGCGAAGCACAGTTGCTGAAAAACCGCGAAAACCTGAGCCAGGCGGTGGCCAAGCACGCACTGGATGACAAATACTGGAAAGAGCGCACCCCTGATTTCAGCAAGATCAAAGTACCATTGCTTTCCGCTGCCAATTGGGGCGGGCAAGGTCTGCATCCCAGGGGTAATTTCGAAGGTTATTTGCGTTCAGCCAGCAGTCAGAAATGGTTGGAGGTGCATGGTATCGAACACTGGACCGAGTTCTACACCGATTACGGACGCAAAATCCAACTGAAGTTTTTCGATCATTTTTTGCACGGCAAGAAAAACGGTTGGAACAAACAGCCCAAGGTGCAGTTGCAGGTGCGCCATCCGGGCGAGAGGTTTGTGCAAAGGGTCGAAAACGAGTGGCCACTGGCGCGCACCCAGTGGACGCCCATGTATCTCAACGCGCAAGACATGACTTTGCAAACCAAAAAGCCCGAGCGTATGGCCAAGCGCCAATACCAAGGCTTTTCTGATGGTGTCACATTCATGCTGCCTCCCAGTGAACAAGAGACCGAGATCACCGGGCCCTTGGCACTGAAATTGTTTGCCTCGTCTTCGACTCAGGACACCGACTTTTTTGTTGTTGTACGGGTCTTTAGCCCTGACATGAAAGAAGTGGTCTTCATTGGCGCCCTCGACCCGCACACCCCGGTCGGACAGGGCTGGTTGCGGGCCTCGCATCGCAAACTAGATCCCAAGCTGTCCAAGCCGTATCGCCCTTATCACCCGCACGATGAAGTGCAACTCCTGACCCCGAATAAGGTCTTTGAGTTCGACATCGAAATCGTGCCTACCTGTATCGTCATTCCGGCCGGCCACCGACTGGCAGTCACGGTGCGGGGCAAAGATTACGAGTACCCAGGACCTGCCGCACACCTCTCGAACATGAAATACCCCATGACCGGTTGCGGACCGTTCACCCACACTGACCCGAAAGACCGCCCAGCCAAGGTGTTTGACGGTCAGGTCACTATTTTTACCGGGGGCTCGCGCGCCTCCTATCTGTTGGCACCCGTCATACCGGCCCAGCGCAAAACCAGCCCCAAGTCAGCTCGCAAGGCCCCGGCTCAAGCCAAGCCCAAGGCCACCAAGAGCCGTCAAAAATAATGAAAACCCTGCCCAGTTTGATCCATTAACCAGGAGACAAAAATGAAACGCGACTTTCTTAAACTCATGGGCGGTGTTGCCGCCGCTTCCATCGTCGGCACACCCAGTGTTTTTGCCCAGGCCAACACGACTTGGAAAATGGCCATTCCTGTGGCTGAAAAATCGTGGTTTGGCGAAATGCACAAATGGTGGGGTGCAGAAGTCGAAAAGCGCTCAGGAGGTCGCATCAAGGTCATGCACTTCTGGAGCGACTCTTTGGTCAAGTGGGCCGATGCCTTGCCGGGCATTCAATCGGGTATTGCCGATTTGGCCTGGGTCAGTAGCACCTACTTCCCAACCCAGTTCCCACACTACATGACCTTGGATCAGATTTTCAATTTTGGGGACGACTACGTGGCGGGCATGAAGGCTGCCATCGACACCATCGAGAACCAGCCCGATCTCAAGGCAGAAATCGCCCGCGAGGACATCGTGATTCTCATGCCGCACATCAGCGGCCACGCCCCGGTGGGTACTCGGCAACAACTCAATTCGGTGCGTGAACTCAAAGGCAAGACCTTGCGCACCTATGGAGGCGCGCGCATCGACTTCTACAAGGCGCTGGAGGCCAACCCGATTTTCATGCCCTTTGGCGATATGTATGCCGCCATCGATCGCGGCACCATTGACGCTTTGGGCGATATGGCGATTTTGCTCAGCAACGCTTTCAAGCTCAATGAAGTCATTAAGCATGTGCACTTCCTAAACCCGCCGGGCGTTAAGGGCAATGGGGGGTCGGTGGCTTCGGGATTCTTTATGACCGGTGCCAAGTTCCGCGCGCTTTCGCCCGAAATCAGGGCCATGCTGATGCAGCTGCGAGGCGAGTACACTGAGCGTTATGGCAAATCGTTGATGGAATTGGAAGGCACCATCATGGAAGACTGGAAAAAGCGCAGTCGCATCGTCTTCCACACCTCTTCACCGGAGGACGAAAAATTCATGCTGGAGCGTGGCAACGCCGCCAACGAATTGCTGTTCAAGCGTCAAGAGGCCGCTGGACACAAAAATGTCCGCGCGGTTTGGTCCTATTTCCAGGAGGCTCGAAAGAAGCACGAAGCCAAGCGCTGAGCGCCACCCTTTTCACTCCCCCAGCCAGTTTCTGGTTGGGGGATATTTCCCGCCCATGCCCGGAGCATGGGTTATTTTCATTCAAGAGCAACGTATGAAACAAAAACAACTCGGAAAAAATGGCCCTATGGTCTCAGCCCAAGGCCTGGGCTGCATGGGCATGTCGATTTTTTACGGCCAACCCGACGACGCCTCGTCCATTGACACTATCCATCGCGCCCTGGACATGGGCGTGAACATGATCGTGACCTCGGACGCTTATGGCAATGGATCCAACGAAACCCTGATTGGTAAAGCCCTGGTGGGCCGGCGCGACAAAGCGGTGGTTTGCACCAAATTCGGCAATCTGGCGCTGGCTGGTGGCGGCGATACCGGCTTTACCGGGGGAGATCCGCGCCATGTGGTCATTGCCTGCGACCGCTCGCTCAAGCGCCTGGGCGTCGATGCGATAGACCTGTATGCCTTGCACCGAGTTGACGCCACCGTTCCGATCGAAGAAACGGTCGGCGCCATGAAGCGATTGGTGGAGCAGGGCAAGGTCAAGCACATCGGCCTGTCTGAGGCTGGGGCGGCCACCATCGAGCGTGCCTACAAGATTCATCCCCTGGCTTCGCTGGAAACCGAGTATTCGCTCTGGAGTCGCGACATCGAGGGCGACATCATGGCCAAGTGCCGCCAACTTGGCATGGCCATCATGGCCTATTCCCCCTTGGGACGCGGCTTCTTGACGGGCACCATCAAGTCATTTGATGCGCTGGGTGAAAAAGACGGTCGACGCAATATGCCCCGCTTTAAGCCAGAAAACAT
>CAYMJT010000033.1:480-22546 GCA_964390775.1 uncultured Bordetella sp. | reverse complement strand
ACGCAAGTGGGCATTCGCTTTCGGGCTCGTGCGGTGGTGTTGACTGCGGGCACCTTTCTCGATGGCAAGATCCATGTGGGCCTCAACCACCACCCGGGTGGGCGGGCTGGCGATCCACCCGCAGTTCACCTCAGTGCGCGCCTCAAAGAGCTGAAATTACCGCAGGGCCGACTCAAAACGGGTACCCCTCCGCGTCTCGACGGGCGCAGCATAGACTTCAGTCGCTGTATCGAGCAGCCTGGTGACGGCATGCCTGGCGGCATGAATCCCGAACAGGGGGTGCCGGTGTTCAGTTTCATGGGCCGCACCAGCATGCACCCGCAGCAGATGCCGTGCTGGATCACCCACACCAACGAGCGAACCCACGAGATCATACGCAGCGGTTTTGACCGCAGCCCCATGTTCACCGGCAAGATCGAGGGGGTCGGGCCACGCTATTGCCCCAGCGTCGAAGACAAGATCAACCGCTTTGCCGACAAAGACAGCCACCAGATCTTTCTTGAGCCCGAGGGCTTGAACACCCACGAGTACTACCCCAACGGTATTTCTACCAGCTTGCCATTTGACATTCAGTACGAGCTTGTTCGGTCCATGCGTGGTCTGGAAAACGCCCATATCCTGCGCCCTGGCTACGCCATTGAATACGACTACTTTGACCCCCGAGGCCTGACCTCGCATTTTGAAACCCGCGCGATTCATGGCCTGTTCTTTGCCGGTCAAATCAATGGGACCACCGGCTATGAAGAGGCGGCCGCCCAAGGCCTGTTCGCTGGCATCAATGCAGCCCTGCAGTGCCGCGGCCACGCCCCCTGGTTGCCGCGCCGCGACCAAGCCTATCTGGGCGTGTTGGTCGACGACCTGATCACCAAGGGTGTGACCGAGCCCTATCGCATGTTCACCAGTCGCGCCGAGTTCCGTTTGCAATTGCGCGAAGATAACGCCGACATGCGCCTGACCGAGCTGGGGCGCGAGTTGGGCTTGGTGGACGATGCCCGCTGGGACGCCTTCTGCCGCAAACGTGACGCGGTTTCACGTGAAACCGAACGCCTGAAATCCACCTGGGTCAACCCGCAAACCTTGTCCGGGGCGGAGGCCGAGCGGGTATTGGGTAAACCCATCGACCATGAGCACAAACTGTTTGATCTGTTGCGCCGACCGGGTATTGGTCATGCGGACCTGATGTCCCTGGAGTCGGGGCGTTGGGCCAGCGATGCGGTTTCACGTGAAACATTGGGCGATTTGGCCGATGCGGTGATCGAGCAGGTCGAGATCGCCGCCAAGTACGCGGGTTACATCGAGCGCCAAAAAGACGAGGTCGAGCGTGCGGCCTACCATGAGCAATTGCGCCTGCCCGCCGATCTGGACTATATGCAGGTCTCGGCCCTGTCGATCGAAGCGCGTCAAAAACTGGCCAAACATCGCCCTGAAACCTTGGGCCAGGCGTCGCGCATTTCGGGCATCACGCCGGCCACCATTTCTTTGCTTCTCATCCATTTGCGCAAAGGCGGCCTCAAGGGCATGTCGACCCAAGGCCTGGCCGCATGAATGCCGAGGCGGTTCTGGCCCAGGGGTTACAAGACCTGGGCTTGACTTTGGAGCCAGAGCGTTTGCAACGCTTGCTGGCCCACATGGACTTGCTGCTGAAATGGAATCGGGTCTACAACTTGACGGCGGTGCGCGACCCGGGCGAGATGCTGACCCATCACCTGTTGGACTGTCTATCGGTCTTGCCCCCCCTGATGCGCTACACCCGAGGCCAAGCGCTGCGTGTGCTCGATGTGGGTTCGGGTGGCGGCTTGCCGGGGGCGGTACTGGCGATTTGCCGCCCCGAATTGGACGTGACTTGTGTGGACACGGTGGCCAAAAAAGCCGCCTTCATCCAGCAAGTGGCCGGTACCTTGGGGCTGTCCAACTTGCACTCCACCCACGCTCGGGTCGAGTCGTTGAGCGCCACCTGGCCGCTGGTGATCAGTCGGGCCTTCGCCTCCTTGGCTGACTTCACCCTGTGGTCCAGCGCGGCTTTGTCGCCGGGTGGGGTTTGGTTGGCCATGAAAGGCAAAAACCCCCAAGCCGAAATCACCGAGTTGCCGCCGCCAGTGCAGGTGTTTCACGTGGAACCGTTGACCGTGCCTGGCTTGTCGGCCGAGCGTTGTCTGGTTTGGATGCGGCCTCGGGCCTGAGCCAGTCGACCAGGACCAGAACCCATGTTGGGCGTTTCCGATTACGGCGCTTTTGTCCTGGCCTTTATTCTGCTGCTGTTTTTACCTGGGCCGGGCAATCTGGCTTTGGTTTTGTCGGCGGGCCAGGGTGGGTGGCGCGGCGGCATGGCTTCGGTGTTGGGCCTGCTGCTGGGAGACCAGGTGTTGATGTGGCTGGCCGTGGCTGGGGTGGCTGCCTTGCTGCAGGCCACGCCCCTGCTATTTGCCGGGTTGCAATGGTTGGGCGCAGCTTATCTGGCCTGGATGGGGTGGCGCATGTGGTCGCCCGCCGCCAGTGGCGAGTCGGTGGTTCGGGTGCGCCCGGGCCGTTATTTTGCAGACACCCTGATGATCACCCTGCTCAACCCCAAGGCGGTCATGTTCTACTTTGCCTTTTTTCCGCAATTCATTGACCCCCTCACCCACCAGGGCCTGCTCACCTTTGCCTTTATGGCGCTGACCGTTGCCACCTTAGGCTTTGCTTATTGCACCGGGGTGGTGGGGCTGACCTTGGGCATGTCGCGGCGCATCGACGGCAACCCGCGCTGGACGCGCTGGCTCAGCCGTCTGGCTGGCCTGTTTCTGTTGGGCTTTGCTTTGCGCATGGTTTGGGTATCGACCTGAGTTTGGGCGGGGCGGATTGGTGCATACTTCGGACTTGGGCTGCGCCAATAGGTGGCCTTTTGCAAAGGGTTCGAGTTGAAAATTTTTTGTGTCGCCAATCAAAAAGGCGGCGTAGGCAAAACCACCACGACGGTTAATCTGGCCGCCGGCTTGGCCTCCATTGGCCAACGGGTCTTGTTGGTCGATTTAGACCCGCAAGGCAATGCCACCATGGGCTCGGGGGTGGATAAGCGTGAGTTGGCCTTGAGCGTCTACGATGTTTTGCTGGCTTCGGCCACTGTGGCCGAATGTCGGGTCAAAACCCCATGGGCCGAGAGCGGCCAAGCCACCTATGACGTGTTGGGGGCCAATCGCGAGTTGGCGGGTGCCGAGATTGAACTGGTGGGCTTGGACCAGCGCGAGTTGCGCCTGCGCCATGCCTTGCAGGCGGTCACTCAAGATTACGACTTTGTTCTTATAGACTGCCCGCCTAGCCTGTCTTTGTTGACCCTCAACGGCCTTTGCGCCGCCCATGGGGTATTGGTACCCATGCAGTGCGAGTACTTTGCCCTCGAGGGCTTGTCTGACTTGGTCAACAGCATCAAGCAGGTGCATGCGAATTTGAACCGCGATCTGAAAATCATCGGTTTATTGCGGGTTATGTTTGATCCCCGCATCACTTTGCAGCAACAAGTCAGCGAGCAGCTGAAATCACACTTTGGCGACAAGGTGTTCAACACCATCATCCCGCGCAACGTGCGTCTGGCCGAAGCACCCAGTTACGGCATGCCGGGTCTGGTGTTTGACCCATCGGCCAAAGGCAGTCAGGCTTTTTTGAGTTTTGCGCGTGAATTGGTTGAACGCGCACCCACGATGTGACCATGAACGAACCACTGAACCCTAGCGTGCCCCAAGCCGACCCCAGTAGCCCACCGGCGCCGCCCACCCGTGTGTTGCGCCATCCTCCGGTGTTGACCATGCCCGACCACAAAGGTGCGCCGGCCAGCCATTGGCTCACCCAATGGGAGCAGCAACATGGCTTGCAACGGGTGCAACAACACGATTGGCAGCGTCCCTTGCGCGGCGATTGGATGATGCAATTGCAAGAGACGGTGTTGCGTCACGAGCAAGTGCATCTGTTGGCCCATGGTCTGGGCGCACACCTGGTCGATGCCTGGTTGCGGCATACCCATCAAGCCCGTCGGGTGTTGTCGGTGCTGTTGGTGGACCCCATGGATCTGAACGAGCCCGAGTGGAAAGAGACCTTATTCACTTGGAAGCCGCTGCCCCCGCAGGCCTGGCCGATGCCACTGGCGGTGCTTTGGAAAGAGCGCCAGCCGACACCCACCATCAGCGAATGCCTCAACACCTGGGGCGCACAAACCCTGGCCGACTCGGCGGTGGGCGGCGGTGTGGTGGGGGGTTGGACCCTGGCGCATGAGCACTGGATGCGGATCGAGGCGGGCATGCCTGTCACCGCCACGGAGACTTAAAGATGGTGACCAAAAAACCCAAAGGCTTGGGGCGTGGACTGGAGGCCTTGTTGGGCCCTGCCGTTGTTGCCGAAGGCAACAACACTGCGGGCCGGGAAGGCGCACCTCGTGTATTGCCGCTCGACGCCATGGTGCCTGGCGTGTACCAGCCTCGCACCCGCATGGACGAGGGGGCTTTGTACGAACTGGCCGAGAGCATCAAGGCACAAGGCGTGATGCAACCGATCCTGGTGCGCCCCTTGCGCGACGGTGCTCATGCGGGCAAGTATGAAATCATTGCCGGCGAGCGGCGTTTTCGCGCCAGTCGCTTGGCCGGATTGGACGAGGTGCCGGTGTTGGTGCGCGAAGTGGCCGACGAAGCCGCCGCCGCCATGGCGCTGATCGAGAACATTCAGCGCGAAGACTTAAATCCGCTGGAAGAGGCCCAGGGTTTGCAAAGACTGGTGCGAGAGTTTGGCATGACGCACGAACAAGCGGCCCAAGCGGTCGGTCGTTCGCGCAGCGCTGCCAGCAATCTGTTGCGTTTGCTCAACCTGGCTGAACCCGTGCAGCACATGCTGATGGCGGGTGATATCGATATGGGGCATGCGCGGGCCTTGTTGGCGCTCGATCGGGCCACGCAGATCACCGCTGGCAATCAGATCGTGGCCAAGCACATGTCGGTGCGCGATGCCGAACGGCTGGTCAAAAAACTGGGCTCCGAATTCCAGTTGGTCGCGACCCGACCAAAAAAGGAAAAGTCGCGCGATCTGCGCCGACTCGAAGAAGAGCTATCCGATTTGTTGACGGCGCAAGTCGAAGTGCGCTTGAAAAAGCGCGTCAAACGCCATGGCCGGGTCGAAGACGTCGGCGAGCTCAGTATTCAGTTTGGTTCGCTCGAAGAGCTCAATGGATTGATCGAGCGAATCCGAGGACAATGAACGACAGCGGCCCAGACACCCTTGCTTGAAAAGGAAAGCCATGAACGCACCCGCCGACACCCCGCATCACCTGCCGCAGGTGGCCCGCCGCACGATTGCCCCGCAGGCCCTGGCCGATTTGCAACAGCGCTTCGGCGCCCAATGTTCGCTGGCACTCGCGGTACGCGAACAACATGGCCGCGACGAATCGGCCTTCACCACGGTGCCGCCGCCCGATGCGGTGGTTTATGCCGAAAGCACCCAGGACGTGTCCGACGCGGTATCGATCTGCGCTCGCCATCGGGTGCCCATCATTCCCTTTGGGGTCGGCTCATCGCTCGAAGGTCATTTACTGGCGGTCGAAGGCGGCGTGAGCATAGACCTCAGTCGCATGAATCGTGTTTTGTCGATCAACGCTGAAGACCTGACGGTGACCGTCCAACCCGGCGTCACGCGCAAACAACTCAACGAAGAAATCAAAAGCACGGGTTTGTTTTTCCCCATCGACCCGGGGGCCGATGCCTCCATTGGCGGCATGTGCGCCACGCGTGCCAGTGGCACCAACGCCGTGCGCTATGGCACCATGCGCGAGAACGTGTTGGCGCTGGAAGTCGTGTCGGCCCAAGGCGAGGTCATGCGCACCGGCACACGAGCGAAGAAATCGAGCGCTGGCTACGACCTGACGCGCTTGTTTGTCGGCAGCGAAGGCACTTTGGGCGTGATGACCGAAATCACTTTGCGCCTATACCCATTGCCCGAGGCGGTTTCGGCGGCGATTTGCTCCTTCGCGTCGGTGGCCGATGCGGTCAATACCACCATCGCCATCATTCAGATGGGGGTACCCATCGCGCGCGTCGAACTCATTGATCAGAACTCGGTGCGCATGGTCAACGCCTACTCGAAACTTCAGCTGCGCGAAGAGCCCATGTTGCTGATGGAGTTTCACGGCTCACCCGCTGGCGTGCAAGAGCAGGCCGAGACCGTGCAAAGCATCGCAACCGAGCATGGCGGGCAGGCTTTCGAATGGGTGTCTACCCCCGAAGAGCGAACCCGCTTGTGGACTGCACGCCACCACGCTTACTTTGCCGCCCTCACCTACCGTGCCGGTTGTCGCATCATCAGCACCGACACTTGTGTGCCCATCAGTCGTTTGGCCGACTGTTTGCTCGAGTCGATGGCCGAAGCCGATGCCAGCGGCATTCCGTATTTTTTAGTCGGACACGTGGGCGATGGCAATTTCCACTTTGGCTACATGATCGACCCCAACAGCGCTGACGAGCGCGCCCGTGCGGAAGACTTGAACCAGGCCTTGGTCGCACGCGCCATTCGGCTGGGCGGCACGTGCACCGGCGAGCATGGCATCGGCTTGCATAAAATGGATTTTCTGGTCAACGAGGCCGGCTTGGGGGCAGTTCAGATGATGCGCACCATCAAACACGCGCTCGATCCACACAATCTGATGAACCCCGGCAAAATCTTGACTTGGACAGCCCCGCCGTCGCACTGAGCACGGTGCGCTCAACCCAGGCTGCGCAGGCCCTGCAAGGCCAGCGCCAAGCCGCTGAACACCAACAAACCCAAGATCGAGCGGCGCAAGCGCTCGACCGGGGCGCGTTGCGACCATCGGTGACACAACAGCATGGACATCAGTGCCACTGCTGTCAGCGGCGGCCACCATTGCCGTATCTCGGGGGTGTCCAGACGCCCACTCAGGGCCAGGGTCAAACAGGCCAAACCGCTGACCAGCATCAGGGTCAGGGTGATGTGGGCGCGTAAAACCCGTGCGTCGTCAAAACGCGTCACCAAATGACCTACCACGACCGAGCCCGAGGTGCCCCAAATCATTTCAATCACGCCCCCGAGCAAACCGCTCAAGGGGGTGTAGCGCAGCACCGACGTTGGGTGGGGTGCAGCAGGCCGCAGACCCCGCCAACCCGCCCAGGCCACGTACAGGCCCAGGGCCACCAGCAGCGCCCCGCTCTCGAGTACGCCAGGCCACATCGACAAAGCGGCCCCCGCCGCCACGCCCAACAGCAGCCAGGCAAAAAAGGGCAACAAGGCCGTCAACTGAATCAATCGCCATTGCAGACCGCCCAACAGCAGGCAAGCGATGAAGTCAATCGACAACACCAGGGGCACCACTTGGTGCAAGGGCCAGACCCAGGCCAGCAAAGGCACCGAGATCAGCGCCGAGCCAAAGCCGGTGATGCCCAGCACGCCAAAGCCCAGGGCGACCACCAGTAAAGGATATATATCTTCCATCAATGACGATCATAAGCGCCTAGAGAAGCGCTGCATAAATGCAGAGCCTGTCCGGCTGATGGAAAATAGCGGCTTGAAAGGAAAACACGCTCATGGGCAATCGACTCACACAAATCGCCACCCGCACTGGCGACGCAGGCACCACCGGACTGGGCAATAACCAGCGCGTCTCCAAAAACAGCTTGCGTGTGCACGCCATGGGCGATGTGGATGAATTGAACTCCAACATCGGCGTCTTGTTGTGCGAGCCCATGCCCAATGAGGTGCGTGAGGTCTTGATTGAAATACAGCACCAGTTGTTTAACTTGGGCGGCGAGTTGTCGATTCCAGGCTTTGAATTGCTCAAGGCCGAGGCGGTTTTGGCCCTGGACGATGCGCTGGCGCACTACAACGCCGAGTTGCCCAAATTGCAAGAGTTCATCCTGCCCGCTGGCAACCGTGCCGCCGCACTGGCCCATGTGTGCCGCACCGTGGCTCGCCGTGCCGAGCGGGCCGTGGTGGCGCTGGGCTTCGAAGAGGCGATACACGACGCACCGCGCCAATACCTCAATCGCTTGTCTGACCTGATGTTTGTCTTGGCACGCGTACTCAACCGCCAAGACGGCGGCGACGATGTTTACTGGAAGAGCGAGCGCATCCGCTCAGGCGGCTGAAGCGCCCGTCACCGTCAGCTGTTCGTCAAAGATGGCCACGGCGCGAGTCCAGCCCGCCGAGGCCCCTCTGATCTTGTGCGGGAAACAGCTGATGTAAAAACCGCTGGGCGGCAGCGCTTCGAGGTTATGCAGCTTCTCCAGATGGCAATAACCAATGTCGCGCCCGGCTTTGTGGCCCTCCCAAATCAGGCCGGCATCGCCGCTGGCTTTGTATTTTTCAGCGGTGTGCACAAAAGGGGCGTCCCAGCTCCAGGCGTCGGTCCCGGTCAGGCGCACACCGCGCTCGAGCAAGTACATCGTGGCCTCATAGCCCATGCCGCAGCCGCTGGCGACATAGTCGGCTTGACCATAGCGCGAACCCGCGCGTGTGTTCACGACCACAATCTCTAGCGGCGACAAGGTGTGAGCGATGCGCTTCAATTCGGCTTCCACCTCGGCCGCCGTGACCACATGACCATCGGGCAAATGACGAAAATCGAGCTTTACCCCCGGTTGGAAGCACCACTCCAGCGGCACTTGATCAATGGTGGTGGCTGGTTTTTTGTCGCCCAGCGAGCGGTCCATGGTCGAGTGGAAATGGTAGGGGGCGTCCAGGTGTGTGCCATTGTGGGTGGACAAGTGGACAAACTCCACTGCCCAGCCCTCGCCATCGGGCAGGTCCTCTTTTTTCAGTCCTGGGAAAAACGGCTGTATCTGCTCGTAGGTGTTCTCGTGCGTGAAGTACTCGACCTTCGGCGCAAAAGCGGGCGGGTCGCTCAGGACATCGTTCTCCAGGTAGATCGACAAGTCAACAAAACGGCGTGGCATAGAAATTCCCTCAAAAATTCAGTGTTCAATGATCAGTGGCGCCCGTGGGCCAGTGCACCATGGGTAAACCCGGCACCGGCGAGCGAAAACAAGATGCGATGACCCGCCCGGCTGCCGTTGGGGTCGGCCAAGATGCACTCGGGCCGCTGCAAATCGTGGCCGACAAAGGAAATTTCATCGGGGTTCACCCTGAAATCGCGCAGTCCATTTAGGGCTTTCATCAGTAAAAGATTCAATCGCTTGGGGGCATACTGGAACAAGCGTGGTTTCCCTGAGTGGTTTTTACACGGGGTGACCGCTTCTTTGTTCTTTCTTTGTCCACTGAAATGAACGCCCCTGACAATGTGGTTGCCCCTTTTGTACCCCAGATTCGGCTGTACGCCGATTGGCTGGAGAAAAAGCACGGCCTGAAGTTTGCTGACTACCAGGCCATGTGGCGCTGGTCGGTCAGCGAGCTCGACCAGTTCTGGGGCAGTATGTGGGAATACCTTGACCTGCAATCGCCCACGCCCCACTCAGCGGTGCTGGCCAAAAACACCATGCCTGGTGCGGTCTGGTTCCCCGGGGCACAAGTTAACTATGCGCAGCAGGTCTTACGCCATGTTGGCGCGGCGCATCAAGCGGGTTTTCCGGCCATCATCGGCGACAACGAGCGCGGTCAGCGGCGCGAAATCAGCTGGCCCGAGTTGCGCCGTCAGGTCGCTGCGCTGGCGCGGCATCTGCAAGCTCAGGGGGTACGCCCTGGTGACCGTGTCGCGGCCTACTTACCCAATATGGCCGAGACCATGGTGTCATTTTTGGCCGTGGTCAGCGTGGGTGGCATCTGGAGCGTGTGCGCCCCCGATATGGGCACCAATGCCGTGCTCGATCGTTTTCGTCAAATCACCCCGAAGGTGCTGATCGCTTGCGACGGCGTGACTTATGGCGGCAAAGACCACGAGCGGGTGAGTGTAGTGGCCGAATTGCGGGCCGCTTTGCCCAGCGTGCAGCATGTGTTGTTGTTGCAAAACCTGGGCGGGCAAGCCTCCCTGCCCGACTGCGCCGACTTTGCCAAGGTGGTGGGTGCGGGCGGCGATGACCCCGGCTTTTCTCCCTTGTGGTTGCCCTTTGATCACCCCTTGTGGATCGTCTACAGCAGCGGCACCACTGGCTTGCCCAAACCCATAGTACACACGCACGGCGGCTCATTGCTCAACGGCATGGCGCACAAAAACGTTCATTACGATGTGGGCTGCAGTTATGAAACCAACTCCTGGGGTGAGCGTTTCATGTGGTACAGCTCGACGGGCTGGGTGATGTGGAATGCCCAACTCAGCGGCCTGCTCAGTGGCACAACTTGCGTGATTTTTGACGGCAACCCTGGCGGCTCTAAAGAACGCCCTGATTGGGGCGTCTTGTGGCGCTATGCCGCACGCGAGCGGGTGACTTTTTTTGGTGCGGGTGCGGCCTACTTTAGCAACTGCATGAAGTCGGGCATCGATTTGTCGAGCATTGCGGGCTTGGCCCGAATCCGCGCTCTGGGCACCACAGGCTCTCCCTTGAGTCCCGAGGTACAAGACTGGGGCACCGTGCAGTTTCGTCGCATCTACGACCAAAGCGCGCAACTGCGCCGCCCCGACGTTTGGTGGTGCAATATCTCGGGCGGCACCGATGCTGGCGCCTATATGGGTGGCCACCGCGAATTGCCCATGGTCGCCGGTGAAATGCAGTGTCGTTTTCTGGGCGTGGCCGTCGAGGCTTGGAACGAACAGGGAAAGCCCGTCAGCAACGAAGTAGGCGAACTGGTCGTCACCCAACCGCTGCCCAGCATGCCGCCCTTTTTTTGGGGCGACACCGATCATCAGCGCTACCTAGGTAGCTACTTTGACATGTACGCCCCAGGTCAGGGGCGTCAGCCCGGCGGTGGTGACGCTGACCCGGCCGCGGGCGCCGTTTGGCGGCATGGCGACTGGCTCAAGATCACGCCCGAGGGCCGATGCATCATCTATGGTCGCAGCGATGCCACCATCAACCGGCACGGCTTGCGCATGGGCACCAGCGAGCTGTATCGCGCGGTCGAATCCCTACCCGAGGTGCTCGACGCCATGGTGGTGGATCTCGAGTATCTGGGCCGCGAAAGCTATATGCCCTTGTTCGTGGTCTTGCGCGAAGGCGTAGCCCTCGATCAGGCCATGCGTCAGCGGCTCAATGGTGCCGTGCGTGACGCCCTCAGCCCGCGCTTTGTGCCTGACGATATTTTTCAGGTGGCCGAAATACCGCGCACCTTGTCCGGCAAAAAGCAAGAGTTGCCCATCAAAAAACTGATGCTGGGGCAGCCCATCGACAAGGTCCTCAACCGTGATGCCATGGCCAACCCGCATTGCCTGGCCTGGTACATCGACATGGCCCAACGCCATTTGCAAAAACACCCCGCCTGAGACTTGCCCAGCCAGTTGGCTTCAAGCCGCCAGGGGTTGCGCCCATGGACACGGGGGGACAGACCCCTGCCCTTCCCGGTCGTCCAGGAATTCGCGCACGAAGCGGTTGGCCGGGCGTGACCTGACCGCTTCGGGGGTTCCGATTTGCTCGATACGCCCTTGGTTCATCAGCACGACCCGATCTGACACATCGAGCGCTTCTTCCTGATCGTGGGTCACAAACACCGTTGTCACGCCCAGCTCTTTTTGCAACTCGCGCAACCAGCGGCGCAGTGATTTGCGCACCTTGGCATCCAAGGCGCCAAAGGGCTCATCGAGCAACAAAACCCGGGGCTGAACGGCCAGGGCGCGCGCCAAGGCCACGCGTTGGCGTTGGCCGCCCGAGAGTTGTGCCGGATGACGATCGCCCAGTCCGCTCAGCTGTACCCGCTCCAACAAGTCCAGCACACGCAGACGGATTTGTGCTTCGGTGGGGCGTCGTGCGCGCGGCCGCATTCGCAACCCGAAGGCGACATTGTCAAACACCGTCATGTGACGAAACAGTGCGTAATGCTGAAAGACAAATCCCACATGGCGCTCGCGCACATGCACCTGCGTGGTGTCCACACCATCAAAGGCGATGCGGCCCTGATGGGGATGCTCCAGCCCGGCGATGATGCGCAGCAAGGTGGTCTTGCCGCAACCCGATGGCCCCAGCAGGGCCAGCAGCTCGCCCGTGGCGATGTCCAGGTTGACATCAACGAGCGCCTGAAAAGCGCCAAATTGCTTGTGGATGTGTTTGATCTCTATGCTCACGGAGAGGTCCTTTTTTGGTTTGGGGCTGCTAAAGTTGCCAGATCCACGCTGGAATGGCGATGCAGATGGCGCCACTCAATCAGGGACTTGATCGCCAGCGTCAGCAAGGCCAGCAGGGCCAACAGAGAGGCCACGGCAAAGGCGGCGACCGATTGGTATTCGTTGTACAAGACCTCGATGTGCAAGGGCATGGTGTTGGTTTGCCCACGGATGTGTCCCGACACGACCGACACCGCGCCGAATTCACCCATGGCGCGCGCATTGCACAAAATCACGCCATAGACCAAACCCCAACGGATATTGGGCAAGGTGACGTGCCAAAACGTCTGCCAGCCATGGGCGCCGAGCACGATGGCGGCTTGCTCCTCGTCGCTGCCCTGGGCCTGCATGAGGGGAATCAGTGTGCGGGCGATGAAAGGAAGCGTCACAAACAACGTGGCCAGCACCATCCCTGGCACGGCAAATAGGATGCGTAGGCCATGCGCTTGCAAGACAGGCCCCAGCCAACCTTGGGCCCCAAAGACCAGCACATAGACCAGGCCCGCCACCACCGGCGAGACCGAAAACGGCAAATCGATCAGGGTGATCAAAAGCGACTTGCCTCGGAACTCGAACTTCGATATGGCCCAGGCGGCGGCGACTCCAAACACCAGATTCATGGGCACCGTGATTGCGGCGATGATCAAGGTGAGTTGAATGGCTGACCAGGCATCGGGTTCGTGCAATGCTTGCATGTAGGCGTGCCCGCCTTGTGCCAGTGCCTCGGCCAACACCGTCAACAAGGGCAACAGCAGGAATAGCCCCATGAAAACCAGCACGCCGCCGATTAACAAGACTTGCACCCAACGCGGCTCGGTCGTACCGCTGACCAAAGAGCGAGGGGTCATGCTCTCTCCCCGCTAAGGCGGCGTTGCCAAGCTTGTAGGGTATGGATGAGCATCAGCAGCGTGAACGACAGGCCCAACATCACCGTCGCCACCGCCGTCGCACCCGCATAGTCGTATTGCTCGAGCTTGCTGACGATGATCAGCGGCGCAATTTCAGACACCAAGGGCATATTGCCTGCGATAAAGATGACTGAACCATACTCACCGATGGCGCGGGCGAAGGCCATGGCAAAACCCGTCAACAGGGCCGGCCCGATGATGGGTAGCAAAACATGGCGAAAGGTCTGCCAACGGCTGGCGCCCAGGCAGGTAGAGGCTTCCTCCAGCTCTAGTTCGACCTCTTGCAGCACGGGCTGAACGGTGCGCACCACAAAGGGAAAGCCAATAAAAATCAGCGCCACCACAATCCCGCCGGGCTGGTACGCCAACTCAATATCCAGCGGTGCCAGGTGCTGCCCCACCCAGCCATGGTTCGCCAACAAGGCGGTCAGTGAAATGCCGGCCACGGCGGTGGGCAAAGCAAAAGGCAAATCAACCAGCGCATCGACCAGTTTTTTGCCCGGGAACGGATAGCGCACCAAAACCCAGCCCACGGCCAATCCAAACACCAGATTCACGCCGGCAGCCAGCAACGATGCCCCAAAAGTCAGACGGTAAGCCGCCAGCACCCGTTCGCTGGTGACCGCGTCGAGAAACGCCGCCATGCTCATGTTGAAGGTCCTGAACAGCAGGGCCGACAGCGGCAGCAGCACGATCAGCCCCAGATAAAACAGCGACAAGCCCAGCGTCAAGCCAAAGCCTGGCAAGACGCGCGGGTGACGAATGGCTGAGTTCAAACGCAAACTCATCTGCGTGTATAAATCTGGTCAAACACCCCGCCGTCGGCAAAGTGGGTCTGGTTGGCCTTCGTCCAGTTGCCAAAGGTCTGGTCGATCGTGAACAGGGGGATATGGGGCAACTTGCTGGCATATTGCGCGGCGATTTTTTCATTCGCTGGGCGATAAAAGTGCTTGGCCACGATGTGCTGCCCTACGTCGCTGTAGAGGTAGTCCAGATAGGCCTGAGCCACCGCCCGGGTTCCTTTGCGATCGACGTTTTTATCCACCAGGGTCACCGGGGGCTCGGCCAAAATCGACAGGGATGGATACACCAGTTTGAACTTGCTGCCGAACTCTTTGAGCAATAGGTGTGCTTCGTTTTCCCAAGAAATCAACACATCGCCCTGCTTGCGTTGGGCAAAGGTGACCGAAGAGCCGCGCGCCCCAGCATCGAGCACCGGTACATTTTTGTAGAGTTGACTGACAAATTCGCGCGCTTTGGCTTCGCTGCCCAATTTCCGGCGGGCGTATTCCCAGGCGGCCAAATAGTTCCAGCGCGCGCCGCCCGATGTTTTGGGGTTGGGCGTGATCACGCGGATGCCAGGCTTGACCAGATCGTCCCAGTCTTTGATGCCCATGGGGTTGCCTTGACGCACCACCAACACAATCGTCGAGGTGTAAGGCGTAGAGTGATGTGGCAAGCGCTTTTGCCAATCGGACGGGATTAACTGGCCATACTGATGCAAGATGTCGATATCGCCCGCTAACGCCAGCGTGACCACATCGGCATCGAGGCCGTCGATGACCGAACGAGCCTGCTTGCCCGAACCACCGTGAGATTGTTTGACCACCACATCCTGACCGGTTTTGGCCTGCCAGTGGCGTGCAAAAACCTGGTTGACCTCGGCATAAAGCTCGCGGGTGGGGTCATATGAAACATTGAGCAAAGTCACCGTCTGGGCCGAACTGCCCCAGGCCCAGACGACCAGGATCAGGCTCAGCCCAAGGCGGCATAAGGGGGAGATCGACATGGGTTCAGGCCTTTTGGAGTTGCAAGACCTGAATTCTGAAACCCGCTCCTTAAAATGGGAACGAATATATTTTAGATAGTTTATTACCCGTTGGAATATAGAGGCTCGGGACACACCTGCATGCATCCGCCCGCTTGGGGTGGCGAGAGTAAGATTGGGTTTTGTTGGGATATTTTTCGGGAGTCAAGCATGGCGAAGGCCACTTTTGTATGGGAAGACCCGTTTTTGCTCGATCAGCAACTGAGCGAGGAAGAGCGCATGATCCGTGAGGCGGCTGCGGCCTATTGCAACGACCGCCTGATGCCGCGTGTCCGCGAGGCCTTTCGGCATGAAAAGACCGACCCCGCCATCTTCCGCGAAATGGGCGAGCTGGGCTTGCTCGGACCCACCATTGCCCCCCAATATGGCGGCCCCGGCCTGAACTATGTGGCCTATGGCCTGATTGCGCGCGAAGTCGAACGCGTCGATTCGGGCTATCGCTCGATGATGAGCGTGCAATCGTCTTTGGTCATGGTCCCGATCAATGAGTTTGGCACCGAAGCGCAAAAGCAGAAATTTCTGCCCAAGCTGGCAAGCGGTCAATGGATTGGTTGCTTTGGACTGACCGAGCCCGACCATGGCTCGGATCCGGCCAGCATGGCGACGCGTGCGCAAAAAGTGGCGGGCGGCTACCAGCTCAAGGGCAACAAGATGTGGATTTCCAACAGCCCCATCGCCGATGTCTTTGTGGTCTGGGCCAAAGAGGTCAGCGCAGGCGGGCAGGTCGGACCGATCCGTGGCTTCATTTTGGAAAAAGGCATGAAGGGCCTGAGCGCACCGGCGGTGCACGGCAAGGTTGGCTTGCGCGCTTCGATCACGGGCGAAATCGTCATGGATGGTGTTTTCGTGCCAGAAGAAAACGCTTTCCCCGAAGTGCAAGGGCTCAAGGGTCCGTTCACCTGTCTCAACAGCGCCCGTTATGGCATTGCCTGGGGTGCGCTGGGTGCGGCCGAGTTTTGCTGGCACACGGCGCGGCAGTACGTACTCGATCGGCAGCAGTTTGGTCGCCCGCTGGCGGCCAATCAGCTCATTCAGAAAAAACTGGCCGACATGCAAACCGAGATCTCGTTGGGCTTGCAAGGCTGTCTGCGTTTGGGTCGGATGAAGGACGAAGGCACCGCGGCGGTCGAGACCACCTCCATTTTGAAGCGCAATTCTTGCGGCAAAGCCCTGGACATCGCTCGCATGGCGCGCGACATGATGGGGGGTAACGGCATCAGTGACGAGTTCGGTGTGGCGCGTCACTTGGTCAATCTCGAGGTGGTCAACACCTACGAAGGCACCCACGATATCCACGCCCTGATTTTGGGTCGCGCCCAAACCGGCATTGCCGCGTTCGCCAATTGAATGCCCGCATCAGGCCCCAGCGCGTCGTCGTGGGCTTGAGCGGCGGTGTCGACTCGGCTGTCAGCGCCTGGCTGCTCAAGCAGCAAGGCCACGAAGTGGTCGGCATCTTCATGAAAAACTGGGAAGACGATGACGACAGTGAATACTGCTCGTCCAACGCCGATTTCGTCGATGCCGCGGCGGTGGCCGATGTGATTGGCATCGAGATCGAGCACGTCAACTTCGCGGCTGAATACAAGGACCGAGTGTTTGCCGAGTTCTTGCGTGAGTATCAGGCGGGGCGCACGCCCAACCCCGACGTGTTGTGCAATGCCGAAATCAAGTTCAAGGCCTTTTTGGATCACGCCATGCGGCTGGGGGCTGAGCGCATCGCCACCGGCCACTACGCGCGGGTGCGCGAGTACGGCGAGCAGGTACAGTTGCTCAAGGGCCTGGATGCGAGCAAAGATCAAAGCTATTTCTTACATCGCCTGAACCAGTCGCAATTGGCCCGGACCTGGTTTCCAGTGGGCGAATTGCGCAAAACGCAGGTCCGTCAAATCGCCGACGAGATCGGCTTGCCCAATGCCCGCAAAAAAGACTCCACGGGGATTTGTTTCATCGGTGAGCGCCCCTTCCGTGAATTTTTAAGCCGCTATATTTCGCACGAACCGGGCCCCATCAAAGACGAACGGGGGCGCGTCATCGGACGCCATGTGGGTTTGAGTTTTTACACCTTGGGACAGCGCCAAGGGCTGGGTATAGGCGGCGTCAAAGAAAAAGGGGCTCAGCGCGGCGGCGGTGAACACCGCCCCTGGTTTGTGGCGCGCAAAGACATCGAGCGCAACACTTTGTATGCCGTGCAAGGCCATGAGCACCCTTGGTTGTTGTCGCCAGCTTTGCGCGCCCAGGATCTTAGTTGGGTATCAGGCGCTGCCCCAGCCGGGCCATGGCCGCGCACCTTGGCCGCCAAGACCCGCTATCGCCAGGCCGACGCTGCGTGTCGACTAAGCCATTGCGACGCCAGCGGCCTGGTGCTCGAATTCGATCAGGCCCAGTGGGCCGTGACCCCGGGCCAGTCGGCGGTGTTGTACGACGGCGAAGTTTGTCTGGGTGGCGGCGTCATTGCCACCGCCTTGCAAGCCGAGCATGCCTTAGCCTGAAAGCGCGCCCATGGATCGACGTCAATTTCACCGATGGACCCAAGCCATTGCCTGGGCTTGGGCGTTTGCTCCTTGGCTGGCGCGCGCGCAGACCAGCACGGGCGCGGAGCGCAACTGGAAAACCCAGCCCTTTCAATTGGGTGTCGCCAGCGGATCCCCGCGCCACGACTCCGTGGTCATCTGGACTCGACTGCTGATTGCTGATGCCGACCGACAGGCGGTTGATGCCGATGCGGTGACCGGACGTTTTGAGGTCTATGCCGACGAAGGTTTGCGCCGACTGGTTCAACGGGGTGAGTGGCGCACCGATGCCAGCCGTGCCCACAGCGTGCATGTGGTGTTGCAGGGGTTGGCCCCAGCTCGCTCTTATTGGTACCGCTTCATCTGCGGCGACGCGGTCAGCACCGTCGGTCGCACCCAAACCAGCCCAGCGCCCGAGGCCGATGTACAACGCTTACGGCTGGCGCTGGCCTCGTGTCAGAACTACGAGCATGGCCTATATATCGCGCACCGAGACATGGCGCGCCAAGACCTGGACCTGGTCCTTTTTGTGGGTGACTACATCTACGAGAACACCAATCCACGCTATCGGGTGCGCAGCCACCGTGGCCCCGAACCCAAGACCTTGGCCGAGTACCGCGACCACTACGCCCTGTACAAATCTGACCCCGATCTGCAAGCCTGCCATGCGGCACACCCTTGGGTGCTGATGTGGGACGACCACGAGGTGGTCAACGACTACGCCAATCAGACCGACCCGTCGCACACCGACCCGGCGGTGTTTTTGGCGCGTCGCGCCGCCGCCTACCGGGCTTATTTCGAACACCAGCCTTTGCGACTTGGCCCGGACCCGAGCAGCTCCTACTCGGCCTCGATGCGTCTGCACGACCGCCTACCTTGGGGGCGCTTGGCCGATTTGTGGACTCTCGATTGCCGCCAGTACCGTGACCCTCAGGCCTGTCCCGACCCAGTCAAAGGCGGGGGCCGGGTGGTCTTGCAATGCGCCGAGTTGTCGCAACCCAAACGCAGCATCTTGGGGGCCGAGCAAGAGCAGTGGTTGTTCCAGGGCATGCGGCGCAGCCCACGGCAGTGGAAGCTATTGGGTCAAAGCTCCCTGATTGCATCGACCCGCATTGACTCGCCCTTGGGCAAAACCACCTACACCGACGGTTGGGACGGTTATCCCATGACGCGCCGCCGCTTGCTCGAAGTCGTGGCCGATGCGCGCCTGAGTGATGTCGTCACCTTGGGCGGTGATGTGCATATGAATGTGGCTTCGGTGTTGCGCCTCGAGCCCAATGACCCACAGTCGGCCCCGCTGGCCAGTGAATTCGTGACAACCTCGATCAGCTCACGCGGCATGTCCGAGCAGTTGCTCTCGGCCATACGCCTGAGCAACCCCGACTTGCAATACGCCCGCGCAGATGAACGCGGCTACGCCTTGCTCGAATGTACCCCCAAGCAACTGCAGACTGAATTTAGGACCACTCCACACCCAGCAGGTGCTTCAGAGGTGCTGAAAGTGCAAGCTCGCTTCGTGGTTGAGGCCGGAAAAGCGGGCCCGCAAGCCACCACCTCCTAGGACAGAGCGCTGACCTTTTGCGCCAGTTGTTGTTTGGCTTGCACCAGGGCATGGGGCAGATGGTGGGCCAACTGCGTGAAAAGCTCGTCGTGCATCTTCAGCTCGGCTTGCCACTCGTTTTTGTGGATGGCGGTGACCGATTTGAATTGATCGGCCCCAAAGGACAGACCGCTCCAGGTGATCTCGTCAAAGGTCGGGCTGATGCCGGCTGGATGCTCGACCCCTTGGGCCTTGCCTTCGATGCGGTCGATGATCCACTTCAAGACCCGCATATTCTCACCATAGCCGGGCCAAATGAATTTGCCGTCTTCGCCCTTGCGGAACCAGTTGGTGGTGTAGAAACGCGGTAGCACGGCACCAGTCTTGGCAATTTTTTCGCCAATGTTGAGCCAGTGCTGAAAATAATCGCTCATGTGGTAACCCGTGAAAGGCAGCATGGCGAAGGGGTCGCGGCGCACCACGCCTTGGGCGCCGATGATGGCAGCGGTGGTCTCGCTGGCCATCGTGGCGGCCATGTACACCCCTTCGGTCCAGTTGCGCGCTTCCGTGACCAGGGGCACGGTGTTCGAGCGCCGACCGCCAAAGATAAAGGCATCGATGGCGACGCCTTTGGGGTCGTCCCAAGCCGGGTCAATGGCCGGGTTATTAATGGCTGCGACCGTGAAGCGGGCGTTCGGGTGCGCGGCCTTGGCGCCAGTCTCTTTGGCCAGAGCAGGGGTCCAGTCTTTGCCTTGCCAGTCGATGGCGTGCGCCGGCGGCTCGCCCAGGCCTTCCCACCAGACGTCGCCGTCGTCGGTCAACGCGACATTGGTGTAGATCACGTCCTTGTCCAGGCTGGCCATACAGTTCGGGTTGGTCAAGGCATTGGTGCCCGGGGCCACACCGAAATATCCCGCCTCGGGGTTGATGGCGTACAGACGACCGTCGGCACCTGGCTTGATCCAGGCGATGTCGTCGCCGATGGTGGTCACCTTCCAGCCCTCGAAGCCCTTGGGCGGGATGATCATGGCGAAGTTGGTTTTGCCACAGGCGCTGGGGAAGGCGGCGGCCACGTGGTATTTTTGGCCCGCTGGGTTGGTGACGCCCAAGATCAGCATGTGCTCGGCCAGCCAGCCCTCGTCGCGGCCCATATTGGATGCGATGCGCAAGGCAAAACACTTCTTGCCTAACAAGGCGTTGCCGCCGTAACCCGAGCCAAAGGACCAAATCTCGCGCGTTTCGGGGTAATGCACGATGTATTTGGTCTGGTTGCAGGGCCAGCGGCTGTCTTTTTGACCAGGCTGCAAGGGTGCGCCCACAGTGTGCACGCAAGGCACGTACTCGCCGTCGGTGCCCAGCACGTCGTACACGGCTTTGCCCATGCGGGTCATCAGCTTCATATTGACGGCCACATAGGGACTGTCCGAGAGCTCAACTCCGATGTGGGCGATCGGGCTGCCCAGGGGGCCCATCGAGAACGGCACCACATACAGGGTGCGGCCACGCATCGAGCCTTTGAATAAGGGGTGCAGGGTGGCGCGCATCTCGACCGGGTCGACCCAGTTGTTGGTCGGGCCAGCGTCAATTTGTTTTTTCGAGCAAATGAAGGTGCGGTCTTCCACCCGGGCCACATCCGAAGGGTCAGACCAGGCCAAATACGAATTGGGGCGCTTGACGGGGTTGAGGCGAATAAAGATGCCAGCATCCACCAGCTTTTGGCACAGGGCGTTGTACTCTTCATCGCTGCCGTCGCACCAGTGCACGGCATCGGGCTCGAGCAAGGCCACCATGTCGGCAACCCAGGCGATCAGCCGGGCGTGTTTGACAAACGAAGGGGGGTTCAGGGGCAGGCCCTGAATGGCGGGGGAATTCATCACAGTCTCCTCAATGAAAAAAACGGTTCAGGTCAGTCGGGTGCAAGGGGCACTTGACTGGCCAGAACCGGCTCTGGGCATGGGCATCGCCGCAGCGCTTCAGAAGCGCTTATTTTATGAAATCGGGGGGTCGGTTACCTGACAAAAGTGAGTTGCGCCAAAACAACAGGCGGGCTTGGGTCGCCAGCAGACGAAAAAAAAGCACCGGCCTGCGGTGCTGGGCGTCTTCTGTTTTTTTTCAGGCCATGAAAACAGCGATGAAAGCCAGCAAAAAGATCAGGATGCCGCCGCCCACAGGCAACACGATGGGCATCAGGGGAACGATGGATTCCACCACATCATCCGATTTTTCAGGGGTGTTGTGAGCGCTCATTTGCATTTCCTTTCAAGACCACCATTCTACAACTGTTCCCAAGGCAGGCCGTCATGGCGCCAGCCATTGAGGCTGGAGCGGTGAAACTGCTCATCGAGGTCGCCTTCAAAGCCGTGCAACACATTGATCACATCCGCAAAGCCAGCCTGCTCCAAAGCCGTCGCCGCTTCCACCGAGCGTTGCCCGCTTCGGCAAATCAGCAACACGGGTCGGTCTTTGCCACCGGCTTCTTCCAGAACCTGGGCGCAGAAATGTGTCGGGTTGGGCGTGAAATCGGGGTACTCGTACCAGGCGATATTCACAGCCCCGGGCGGGCGGCCCACATACATGGACTCGATCTCCATCCGGATATCGACCAACAGACTGTCGGGGTTGGCCTGAACAAGGGCCCAGGACTCGCGGGGGGACAAATGACGCATAGGGGGGATATTGTCGCCGTTTCTTACAATCGGGGGATGAACCGTCCATATACCCGTGCCCAAGGGCTTGCCGATTTACTGCGCCAACGCATTTTGGTGCTCGATGGCGCCATGGGCACCATGATCCAGCGCTTCAAGCTGAGCGAAGCGCAATACAGGGGCGAGCGTTTCGCCGACTTTCACAAAGATGTGCAAGGCAACAACGAGTTACTTAGCCTCACCCGCGCCGACATCATTCGAGACATTCACGAGGGCTACTTGGCCGCAGGGGCCGACCTGATCGAAACCAATACCTTCGGCGCCACCACTGTGGCGCAAGACGACTACCAGATGGCGCACCTGGTGCGCGAGATGAACCTTGCCTCGGCCCAACTGGCACGTGCCGCCTGCGACAAATTTT
The DNA here is from genome assembly GCA_964390775.1 of uncultured Bordetella sp. GTDB lineage: Bacteria > Pseudomonadota > Gammaproteobacteria > Burkholderiales > Burkholderiaceae_C > Limnohabitans. The sequence continues at coordinate 528 of CAYMJT010000033.1, read as the reverse complement.
CGACCCCCGACAAGCCCCGCTTTGCCTGCGGCGCCTTGGGCCCCACCC
>CAYMJT010000033.1:0-470 GCA_964390775.1 uncultured Bordetella sp. | reverse complement strand
CCAGCATCAGCCCCGATGTCAATGACCCGGGCGCGCGCAATATCGACTTCGAACAACTGCGCGCTGCCTATTACGAGCAGGTGCAGTCCTTGGTCGAGGGCGGCGTCGATGTGCTGCTGGTCGAAACGATTTTTGACACCCTCAACGCCAAAGCCGCTTTGTTTGCCATCGAAGAGTATTTCGAGCACAGCGGCGAGTGTCTGCCCCTGATCATCAGCGGCACCGTCACCGACGCATCTGGGCGCGTGCTGAGCGGCCAGACCGTCTCCGCCTTTTGGAACAGCGTTCGCCACGCCCAGCCCATCGCCGTGGGCTTGAATTGCGCCCTGGGGGCGGCACTCATGCGCCCCTACTTGCAAGAACTGGCCAAGGCGGCAGGCGACACCTTTATTTCCTGCTACCCCAACGCCGGCTTGCCCAACCCCATGAGCGACACCGGCTTTGACGAAACCCCCGACGTCACCAGCCGA
>CAYMJT010000032.1:0-22769 GCA_964390775.1 uncultured Bordetella sp. | reverse complement strand
TTTTGGGGGTTTTCATGGGGTGGAATTATAGGGAAGCTCTGCATAACTCTGGTCGTTCGCGCACAATGCCATTTGGGATGCAGCGTGCGAAGACATGGGGCAGTCCAGGACTGCCCCATTCGACAAAACGATGCGCCCAAATGGCTTGTGCCCCAAGGGGTTGCGGCCCAATCGGTCTCTCGCTTTGTTGCGCGCCTTGGAATCGTAGCTACGGCTACGACCTGCGGCGCGCGCCTCGCGAGAAGGCCGATTGGCCTCGCAACGCGACTTCGCCAGAGTTATGCAGAGCTTCCCTAGGTTTCCTACCGCCCTGACCGTTGGATGGTCTTGGCAACAAGAGTATGCTCATGGGACTCTGTCTGCACGACTGTTCAAGGAGTCGACCCCACGCCGTGCAGAGTCAGCCTGAAATTGAAATGACCCGATCTGGAGAGCCGTCATGGACATGAAAACTTCACCCCTTTCGCTGCTGAACGACCCCACACTGCTCAAGACCGACGCCCTGATCAATGGCGTCTGGGTCCCAGGGAGCCAACGCTTTGACGTGCATGACCCTGCCACGGGCCAGAAACTGGCCGATGTGGCCAATCTGGGCCCGGCCGAAGCCGAGGCAGCGATTGCCGCGGCCGATGCCGCATGGGCGGCTTGGCGCAACAAGACCGGCAAAGAGCGCAGCATCGTTTTGCGCAAGTGGTACGACTTGCTGATGGCCAACGTCGAAGACCTGGGTCGCCTGATGACCGCCGAACAGGGCAAGCCACTGCCCGAGGCCAAGGGGGAAGTCGTCTACGGCGCCAGCTTTGTCGAGTGGTACGCCGAAGAAGCCAAGCGGGTCAATGGCGAGACCTTGCCTCAATTCGACAACAACCGCCGTTTATTGGTGCTGCGCCAGCCGATCGGTGTGTGTGCCGCCATCACGCCCTGGAATTTCCCGCTGGCCATGATCACCCGCAAAGTAGCCCCCGCACTGGCGGCTGGCTGCCCTGTGGTCATCAAGCCCGCCGAGTTGACGCCCCTGACCGCCTTGGCCGCAGCCGAACTGGCGCAACGGGCCGGAATACCGGCTGGTGTGCTCAATGTGCTGACCGCCGACAGTGACAACAGCATTGCGGTGGGCAAGGTGTTTTGCGCCAGCGACACGGTACGCCATATCTCGTTCACGGGCAGCACCGAAGTGGGGCGCATCCTCATGGCTCAGTCAGCGCCGACGGTCAAAAAACTGTCCCTGGAGTTGGGCGGCAACGCACCGTTCATTGTGTTTGACGACGCCGACATCGACTCGGCCGTCGAAGGGGCCATCGCCAGCAAGTACCGCAATGCCGGACAGACCTGTGTGTGCGCGAATCGCATTTATGTGCAAGAAGGGGTTTACGACCGATTTGTGCAAAAGTTTGCCGCCAAGGTGCAAGCCCTCAAAGTCGGCAATGGTTTTGAAGAGGGTGTGGTGCAAGGTCCTCTGATCGAACCGGCTGCGGTGGAAAAAGTGCAGCGCCATTTGCAAGACGCGCTCTCGAAAGGCGCTCAATTGATCACGGGCGGACAAGCGCTACAAGGTCAATTCTTCCAGCCCACCGTGGTTGCACACGCGACCTCTGAGATGGCTTGCGCGCGCGAAGAAACTTTTGGTCCTTTTGCACCGGTGTTCAAATTCAAGACCGAGCAAGAAGCCATCGACATGGCCAACCGAACCGAGTACGGTCTAGCCAGTTACTTTTACAGCCGCGATGTGGGCCGTATTTTCCGCGTCAGCGAGGCGCTGGAATACGGCATGGTCGGCGTCAATGTGGGCATCATTGCCACCGAGCATGTCCCCTTTGGCGGCGTCAAGCAGTCGGGCTTGGGACGCGAAGGGTCCAGCCACGGCATGGACGAGTACCTTGAAATTAAGTATATTTGTTTAGGAGATGTGCTAAAATAAAAGTTTGAAACCTTTTATAATAGCAAGACTACACTTGAGTCGCCTATGAAACCCTATCAGTATTATTTGCGCTTTTTAAATGTGCTTCACGCTTTAGAGTCCGACTCAGAATTACCCTTGATGGATTTGGAGTGTCGACGATTGTTAGAAGAAATTGCGGTTCGACAGCACGACGATCAAACCATGACCGTGACCGAAGTCATGGCCTTGGCAAACATTGCCTCGCCCGCCACCTTGCACCGCAAACTCGACGCCTTGCTTGAGTTGGGCATGATCGAACACCATTTTGAAGGCAGCAACCGACGCACGAAATTCGTCGTTTGTACACCCAAGGCCATCACCTATTTCGAACGCGCTGGTCGCGCCATGCAACGCAGTCTCAAGGTATCGGTTTAAAGCTCCTGTTTAAAATACGACCTGCGCGGGCGTCGTTCAATGGCAGGACCTGAGCTTCCCAAGCTCAAGACGTGGGTTCGATTCCCATCGCCCGCTCCAGTTTAAGAAATCAAAAGAGCGGATCGCCCAGCCAACGGATGCCAATCGAGATCCAGCGTTGCGGGCCGCCCGTGCCATAGGGCTGACCGAAGGTGGTGTCGATCTGGAATTTTTGCGGTTTGATCCAAGTGCGCAAGCCTATTTGGTACCTTGCCCGGGTGGCGGCCTCGCCATAGGTCTCAGCGATCAGGTAACTGCGGGCCGAAATAGGCAACTCGCCACCGATGCCCCAGGTGGGTCGGTCTTTTTGGTCGAGGTGGTGCTGGATCCAACCCGCATTGAGGTGCAGGATCCAGCCGCTGTGCGACAAATAGGACATGGGCACATTCACATACCCGTCGCGCACCGGGTATAGCAAGCTGTTGCTGGGCAAGCCATGGTTAGGTCCACGCCCGTCCACGTGGCCCACGCTGGTGGATAAACCCCAGTGCCCAGGCTGTAACTTGACCCAACGTTTTTTAAACTGAATCAGGGTCCAGTCGCTGGACCCATCGGCCTTGGAACCCTGACTGGAGCCGCCCAGGGTGATTTCGACATCGCCAAAAAAGTTGCACCCGGGCAAAGCCCAGCGCTCGGTCCCCAGGCCAGAATTCTTGACCCAGGACTCGAGTTGACAGCTGCCAGGGTCCACCACATTGGCGTCGTCGGTGTTCATGGGCCGTGCGGCCCATGAAACCGAAGCCCACAGACCGAGCAGACCTGCCCAGAGAGCGCGCAACACCGTTCTTTTCAACACGGCAGAACGGTTCGGTGGTTTAGAAAATCAGCTTGACGCCGGTTTTCGACTGCAGCAAGTCGGGTGTGACACCCGGGGCCAACTCGACCACTTTAAGGCCCTCGGGGGTGACATCCATCACAGCCAGATCGGTGATGAGACGATCGACCACTTGTTTGCCGGTCAGGGGCAAAGTGCATTCGGGCAAGATTTTGAGGTCTTCGGTGCCATCCTTTTTGCGGGCCACGTGCTCCATGAGCACGATCACATAGGGGACGCCCGCCACCAGGTCCATGGCGCCGCCCATGCCTTTGACCATTTTGCCGGGGATCATCCAGTTGGCCAGGTCGCCTTTTTCGCTGACTTGCATGGCTCCCAAAATGGACAGATTGATCTTGCCGCCACGGATCATGGCAAAAGACTGATCGCTGCCAAAGATGGAGGTGCCTTTGATGGTGGTCACGGTCTGCTTGCCGGCGTTGATCAGGTCGGCGTCAACCTCGTCCTCGTAGGGGAAGGGTCCGATGCCCATCATGCCGTTTTCAGATTGCAACCAGACTTCCATATGGTCGGGCACATGGTTGGCCACTTGGGTCGGAATGCCGATGCCAAGGTTGACATAAAAACCATCTTGCAGTTCCTGGGCGGCACGCGCCGCCATTTGATCTTGGGTCCAGGGCATGTTCACTCCTTATTTGCGATCGCGGGTGGTTCGTTTTTCGATGCGCTTTTCGGGCGTCGGGTTGTGCACGATGCGATGCACATAAATGCCAGGCAAGTGCACATCGTCGGGGGCCATCTCACCCGTGTCCACAATGTGTTCGACTTCGACCACGCAGATCTTGCCAGCGGTGGCGGCAGCCGGGTTGAAGTTGCGCGCGGTGAGGTTAAAGCGCAGATTGCCCGAGCGGTCGGCGACATCGGCCTTGACCAGAGCAATTTCGGGCACTAAAGAGCGCTCCATCACATAGGTTTCACCGGCAAACTCGCGCAGCTCTTTGCCCTCGGCCACGATGGTGCCCACGCCAGTTTTGGTGAAAAAGGCGGGAATACCAGCACCGCCGGCTCGCAGCTTTTCGGCCAAGGTGCCTTGCGGGGTGAACTCAAGCTCGAGCTCGCCCGCCAAGTATTGGCGCTCAAACTCTTTATTTTCGCCCACATAAGAAGAAATCATCTTTTTGACCTGGCGTGTTTGCAGCAATTTACCTAAGCCAAAGTCGTCCACACCGGCATTGTTGGAGATGACGGTCAGGTTTTTAACGCCGCTGTCTCGCACAGCGTCGATCAGGGCCTCGGGGATGCCGCACAGACCAAAACCGCCGACGGCCAGCATTTGGCCATCGGCCAAAATGCCCTTGAGGGCCTCGGCCGCTGAAGGATATATCTTGTTCACGCAAAACTCCTGTGAAGGATGGTGGGAAAACCGATACGATACAACACTTTCAAGCCACTTCCCCACGGAGTTGACCATGACACCCCTGCCCACACTGGAACAATACCGCGCCCAGCGTCTGAGCGAAGGCTTTGACGAGGTCGTCGAGCGCACTTGGGAGAGCAATGCGGTGCAAGATTCGCACACCCATCCATTCTCGGTTCGGGCCCTGGTGGTGGCCGGCCACATGTGGCTGACCGTGGGCAACCAGACCCAGGAACTGAAGGCGGGCGACGAATTCAGACTCGATCGCGACACGCCGCACTCGGAGCTGTACGGCCCGGAGGGCGCCACCTATTGGGCTGCCCGCAAAAATTGAAGGCAGGCTATGAACCGTTACCCTGCCCCGGAGATCAAAGACCTGCCCGAGGACTTGCGCCAGCGTGTGCTCGATGTTCAGGAAAAAGCTGGATTTGTCCCCAATGTCTTTTTGGCGTTGGCCCGGCGCCCAGCCGAGTGGCGGGCATTTTTCGCCTATCACGATGCCTTGATGACCCCCGAGACGGTGGGTCGCGAAAGCGGCTTGAGCAAAGGCGAGCGCGAGATGATCGTCACCGCCACCAGCGCCGCCAACAACTGTCTGTACTGCGTGGTGGCACATGGGGCGATTTTGCGTATTTACGAGAAAAAACCCCTGATTGCCGACCAGGTCGCGATCAACTACCGCAAAGCCGACATCAGCCCGCGCCAACGCGCCATGCTCGATTTCGCCTTGAAGGTGTGTCAACATTCAGATCAAGTCGAGGATGCCGACTTTAGCGCCTTGCATGCGCACGGCTTCAGCGACGAAGACATTTGGGATATCGCGGCCATCACGGCCTTTTTTGGGCTGTCCAATCGCATGGCCAGTTTCAGCGGCATGATGCCTAACCCCGAATTTCATCTGATGGGCCGTCTGCCCAAAACCCCCAAATGAGCAGCGCCTTGAACCAACCCCCAGCCCTGACCATTCGACGTCTGTTGGTGGACCTGCGCCAGGGTTTTGAGCGCCACTGGACGGGCGATGCATTCACCAGCGCTTATTACAACGCGCTGTCTTTCAGTTTTCCCGCCGGTGAGCAGTTTTTCATCGAGTCGGTGCGCGCCGCAGCGGCCGCCCTGCCCGATACACCCGAATATGCAAGCCTAAAACAAACGGCCAGGGATTTTATTGGCCAAGAGGCGACGCACCGCCATTTGCACAGCATGTACAACGCCGAACTCGAGCGGCAGGGCTTGGTGAATCACTGGGGCCCACGCATCGAACGCCGCCTGCAGGTGGGCCGGGCCAAATACATGGTGCACAGCAGTCGGCCCTTTATGCACGAATTGGCCATCACCGCTGCTTTTGAACACCTGACCTCGGTGTTTGGCGACCAGACCCTGAAAAATGTCGATGGTCCGGGCGACTGGTTATTGCATGCGCAAGCCCATATGCGAACGCTGTGGCATTGGCACGCCGCCGAAGAGTGTGAGCACAAGGCGGTGGCTTTCGATCTGTATTTGGCCCACGGTGGCAATCACACCTGGCGCATGCGCTGGTATCGTTTTGTGCTGATCCAGTTTCTGACCGACACCCTGCGACAAACCTTGCACAACCTGTGGCGCGACGGAACGCTGTTCAAACCCAAAACCCTCTTGACTGGCTTGCGCTTTGTATTTGGGCGGCATGGTTTTATTCGGCGTTACCTCAAGCCCTTGTGGGCCTACACGCGAGTGGATTTTCACCCCAATCAATGGGGTACGCCCGAGTTGGCGCAGCGCTGGCTGCAAGGCCACGCCGAGCAGTGGCGCGCCGTGAGCACAACGCCCTGAGATCAGGCGCTGACCCGCTGGCGCATTTCATCGGGCAAGGGGGCCGACTTCTGGGCGGGTGAATCGGTCCACACCGTGGTCGCCCCACCCGTGGCATACAAAACGCCGGGTTCTCCATCAAGTTCGAGTTCGGTCCAAGTCTCAAACGAGCTGCGCCCTGGGTCGCTGGCATACATGCGCAGTCGCACCGTGCCAGGATAAGTGAATGAGCGGTGGAAGTTGCAAAACGCATTGACGATGACGGGCCCTACCCCGTGCGGGTCGGTCTTGACGCCAATGGCGTCAAACCACTCGATGCGCGCAGTCTCCATGTATCGAAAATAAACGGTGTTATTGACGTGACCCATGGCGTCCAGATCGCCCCAACGGATGGGAATCAAACATTCGTACACCAGCTTTTTGCGCTCGGGCAAGGGCAGTTTCACAGGTCAGACTCCGTCACAGGGCAAAGCCATCATCGGCAGCGATCACGGCCCCGTTGATAAAGCCACTTTCAGCGCTGGCCAGCATGATCAATAAGGCATCCAAATCTTGGGGCTGGCCCACCCGTTTACGCGGCAGCATGTCAATCAGCTTGCGTCCTTGTTCGGTGTCCCAGTGGTGGTGATTGATTTCGGTGTCGATGTAGCCCGGACAAATGGCATTGGTATTGATGCCAAAACGACCCCACTCCAGGGCCATGGCTTTGGTCATTTGGATGACCGCTGCCTTGCTCATGCAATAAGCGCCAATTTGCGGCAGCACCTTCAGGCCCGCCATCGAGGCGATGTTGATGATGCGTCCCCCAGCATAGGTGCCTGGGGCGGTGCCACGGGCGCGCGCCACCATGCGACGGCCCACTTCCTGGGCGACAAAAAAAGCGCCGCGCACATTGGTATCGAAGATGAAGTCAAAGTCTTGCGGCTGGACTTCCAGCAAGCGCTGGGTGGTGCTCACGCCCGAGTTATTGACCAAGATGTCGATGGCCCCCACTTCGGTCTCGACATGGGCCACGGCGGCGGCGATGCCATGCGGATCAGTGACGTCGAGCTCGACCACATGGGCGTCGCCGCCCTCAGCTTCGATGTGACTGCGCAGATCTTTCAGGCGGTCCAGCCGGCGGCTGGCCAGCACCACCGCGGCCCCCGCTTGGGCCAAGGTTTTGGCGAATTGGGTGCCCAAGCCGCTGGACGCGCCGGTGACCAACGCGACGCGACCCGACAAATCGATGGAATAAGCCATGGTGTTCTCCTTGACATAATGATAGCCATGCTGGGCCTAAAATGGACGCAGGCGCACTCTCCCAGCACTTGAAATCTGATACCAACATGACACCTCAAGAAATCATTGCCCAATTCGGCCCCCGCGAAGCCATGGAATACGACGTGGTCGTGGTCGGGGCCGGGCCCGCCGGGCTATCGACCGCCATACGCCTGAAACAACTCGCCGCAGAAAATGGCCATGAGGTTTCAGTGGTGGTGCTGGAAAAAGGCTCTGAGCCCGGGGCACATATTTTGTCTGGCGCCATCATGGACCCGCGCGCCCTCACCGAGTTGTTCCCCGATTGGAAAGCTCGCGGTGCGCCTTTGCATCAGCCGGTGACCGACGACGCTTTTTTGTTGATGAGCGAACGCGGCGCCACCCGTTTGCCCAATGTGTTTTTGCCACCTTGCTTTGACAATCACGGCAACTACATTGTCAGCCTGGGGGAAGTGACCCGCTGGCTGGCCGATCAGGCCGAGGCGCTGGGCGTCGAGATTTTTCCTGGCTTTGCCGCCGCCGAAGTGCTCTACGACGAGCACGGCGCCGTCAAGGGCGTGGCGACTGGAAATATGGGCGTGGGCAAAGACGGCCAGCCCACCGACAGCTTTCAATTGGGCATGGAACTGCACGCCAAGTACACCATCTTTGCCGAAGGTGCGCGCGGGCACCTGGGCAAACAAGTCATCGCCAAGTTCGCCCTCGATGCCGGAAAGGACCCGCAAAGCTACGGCATAGGCATCAAGGAATTGTGGGAGATCGACCCCCAACGACACCAAGCTGGCCTGGCCCTGCACAGCGCTGGCTGGCCCCTGGATGAGGCCACCTACGGCGGTTCTTTTCTGTATCACATGGCCGACAACAAGGTGGTGGTCGGCTTTGTGGTGGGCCTCGATTACAAAAATCCCTGGCTGAGCCCGTTTGAAGAATTTCAGCGCTTCAAGACCCACCCCAACATCCGTTGGTACTTCGAGGGCGATGCCGCCCACGGTGTGAAACCAGGCAAGCGACTGGCTTATGGTGCCCGCGCGATCACTGCCGGCGGCTTGCTGAGCCTGCCCAAAACCGTTTTTCCTGGGGGCGCCCTGGTGGGTTGCGATGCGGGCTATTTGAACGCCAGCCGCATCAAGGGCAGCCACGCCGCGATCAAGACTGGCATGTTGGCCGCTGAAGCGGCCTTTGACGCTTTGCTGGCGGGGCGGGGCGGCGACGAACTCAGCGCCTACCCCGAGGCCTTTGAGGCCAGCTGGCTGCATGCCGAGTTGAACAAGGCGCGCAATTTCAAACAGTGGTTCAAAAAGGGGCGTACGGTGGGCACCCTGATGACCGGTATCGAGCAATTCGTGTTGCGCGGTCATATACCCTGGACTGTGCACCGCGATCAACCCGATCACGTGTACTTAAAGCCCGCTAACGAGTGCGCGCCCATAGACTACCCCAAGCCCGATGGTGTGCTGACCTTTGATCGCTTGTCGAGCGTGTTCATCAGCAACACCAACCATGAAGAAAACCAACCGGCGCACTTGACCCTCAAGGACGACGCGGTGCCAGTGGCTCATAACCTGGCCCGCTTTGGCGGTCCCGAGAGCCGCTATTGCCCAGCTGGGGTGTACGAGTTCGTCAAGTCCGAGCAAGGTGCAGACCGTTTGCAAATCAATGCGCAAAATTGCGTCCATTGCAAAACCTGCGACATCAAAGACCCGACACAAAACATCGTTTGGGTCACACCCGAAGGCGGCGGCGGGCCCAATTACGCTGGCATGTGAAAGAAAAACCACCATGAATATTGTCATCACCGGCGGCGCCGGTTTTTTGGGCTCGCGATTGGCGCGCGCCTTGCTGGCCCAGGGGCGTTTTTCGGTCAACGGCCAAGCAGCGCAAAACATCGAGCGCGTCACCCTGGTCGATCAGTTTCAACCCGCCGCCGATTTGCTGGCCGACCCTCGGGTGCGCGCTTGCGTGGGCGACCTCAACACCTTGCTGACCCCGACCACCCAAGGAGTGGCCGCCCTGCCCGCCGGCACCGATGTGGTGTATCACCTGGCAGCGGCTGTGAGTGCCGAATGCGAAGCCGATTTTGATTTGGGCTTGCGCAGCAACCTGGCGGCCACCCAGGCCCTGTTTGCTGCCTGCCGTGCCATGGGCAATCGCCCCTTGGTGGTGTTTGCCAGTTCGCTGGCCGTGTATGGACTGCCCGCCGAAGCCCCTGCCCCCAGCGGCCCCTGGGTGGTATCGGACGACACCTTACCCACCCCGCAAACGAGTTATGGCATTCAAAAATTCATCGGCGAACAGTTGTTGGCCGACTACACCCGCAAAGGCTATGTCAGGGGGCGCTCAGCACGCCTGATGACGGTCAGTGTGCGTCCTGGCAAGCCCAATGGTGCGGCCTCAGGGTTTTTCAGCGGCATGGTGCGCGAGCCATTGGCGGGCCTGAAAGGCGCTTGCCCCGTGGCGCCCGAAACCGAGGTCGCCTTGTCCTCGCCAGCGCGAACCATCGAGGGCCTGCTGCGGGTTGGTCAAAGCACCGACGCCGAATGGGGTCCCCGCACGGCGATCAATATGCCGGCCCTGGTGACCACGGTGGGTGAAATGGCTCAAGCGCTCGAGCGGGTGGCTGGGCCCGATGCGGCCGCCCTGATCGACTGGACCCCAGACGCCAATATTCGACGCATTGTGCGCACCTGGCCAGGTCAGGTGCTCTCGCCACGGGCCTTGGGCCTGGGGCTGCGGGCCGACCCCGACTTTGACACCGTGATTCGGGACTATGCGCGGGAAAATCCCACATCGGTGAAATGGGCTATTCGCCACTGACCCCCTGAAAACCCCGAACCCCACGGTGTGGGCAATGGCTGATAATCCTCCGCCAGTCTCAAACCTTTGCAGGAGCTATCCATGAAGATCAAGTCCATTGTTTTGGCATTCGCCACCTCCTTGACCTTACCCGTCATGGCCCAGACCGTCATCAAAATCGGTTACGCAACCACCAACACCTCGCATTACGGTGTGGGTTCGACCGTGTTTTGTGACGAAATCGAAAAAGGCACTCAAGGTCGCTACAAATGCCAGCAATTTCCCAATAGCGCCTTGGGTGGCGAGCGCGAAATGATAGAAGCGGTGCAACTGGGCACGCTGGATTTGGTCAATACTTCGACTGGCCCTGTGGGCAATTTCGTACCCGAAGTCAAAATCGTGGACATCCCTTTTCTGTTTAGAGACTACGACCATGCCCGGCGCGTCCTCGATGGCCCGATTGGACAAGACCTGTTGACCAAATTTCCTTCCAAGGGATTGGTCGCCTTGGCCTGGACCGAAAACGGTTTTCGCCACATGACCAATAACAAGCGTGCCATCGTCAAACCTGCCGACGCATCGGGCCTGAAAATGCGCACCATGGAAAACAAGGTTCACATGGATGGCTATAAGGCATTTGGTATTCAACCCACACCCATGGCATTCCCCGAGGTCTATGGCGCTTTGCAGCAAGGCACTGTAGATGGTCAAGAAAACCCGATTCCCGTGATCCTGGCCTCCAAATTCGCCCAAGTCCAAAAGCACCTGTCATTGACCGGACATGTGTACTCGCCAGCCTTGATCATCACCTCACCCCGATTGATGGGACGCCTGAGCGACGCCGACAAAAAGGTGTTTTATGAAGCCGCCCATAAAGCCGCCGCAGCGCAACGTAAAAAAGTCAACGACGACGAAAACACCGGCATTGCCCAATTGGAAAAAGACGGCATGACGGTGGTTCGCAAAGTGGATGGCCTCGCCTTCCGCGATGCGCTAAAAGAAACCTATGCCAACTACTCGAAAGAATTTGGCGCAGACAACATTCGTCGCATTCAAGATTTCAAGTAATCGGTCATGGCGCGCTTCGAAGCCGGGTTTGTGGCCTTCAACAAATGGCTGTTGATCCTGATCCTGGCGACCATGTCGGTGATTATTTTCGCCAACGTGGGCCTACGCTACCTCACCAGCCAGTCCATCGAATGGGCCGAAGAGGTGGCGCGCCATTTGATGATCTGGCTGACATTTCTGGGCGCTGGCCCGGTATTGCGTTATGGCGGCCACATCGCCATTGAAAACCTGCAAGACGCATTACCCCAATGGGCAGCCCGACTCTTGCGTGGGGTGATCGCTGTTTTATTGCTTGGCCTGTTTGCCACCTTTGTTTACTTCGGGCTGGAGTATATGGATCGCACCCAATATCAACGCACACCGGCGACGCAGATTTCATTTGCTGCCATCTATGCCGCCTTGCCAGTAGGCATGGCCCTGTGTCTGGTGCATTGCTTATTGATCGTTCGCAGTTATGTGCAAGAGCGTCGCTTCGCAGCCGACGCCCAGTTTGACGCCACGGCCAGCGCCTCGCTTTGAAAGTGCAATCATGAGCGCCAGCCTGATTTTGATGGTCTCGGTATGCCTGTACTTGGCCATGGGCGTACCGGTGGCCTTTGCATTGGGCCTGGCCACGGTCACCGCCTTGGGCCTGAGCGGCAATTTCCCGATGTTGGTGGTGCTCAAGGAAACGTTCACTGGCATTGACAGTTTTCCGCTCATGGCAGTGCCTTTTTTTATTTTGGCCGCCGAGTTGATGAGTGGCGGGTCCTTGACCGAAGTGTTGCTCAAGTTTGCAGGTCAGTTTGTAGGTCATCGACGCGGCGGATTGGGTTACACCAACGTCGTTTCGCTGACTTTTTTTTCGGGCATTTCAGGCTCTGCACTGGCCGATGCGGCCGGACCTGGCTCGATGTTGATACGGATGATGGATAAAGCGGGTTATGACCGTGCCTATGCCGCTGCCCTGACGGCTTCGACAGCCATCGTTGGCCCGATCATTCCGCCATCGATCATCATGATCATTTATGCCTTGGCCGACGACAATGTGTCGGTGGGCACCTTGTTTGCCGCTGGCATCATTCCAGGCATTTTGGTGGCGCTGGCCATGTGTGCCGTGAACTGGCACGTTTCTCGAAAACGCAATTACAAAGGGGATGGGCAGAACCCAGGCTGGGCCGAGATGATGCAAACCACCTGGCGAGCCCTGCCAGCCATCTTGTTGCCTGTGCTGATTCTGGGTGGTATGCGTGCCGGATGGTTTACCCCAACAGAGGCTTCGGTCGTGGCCGTTTTTTATGCCCTGATCTGCGGCAAATATATTTATCGGACTTTGAAATGGTCGGCAGTGCCCGATATTTTGTGGCGCTCCAGTTTATTGACTGCATCGGTGCTGATCATTATTGGCATGTCGGCATCGTTCGCCTGGGTGTTGACCATTGAGGGAGTGCCGCAGTCGGTCGCCAACTGGTTGATCGGCTTACAGTTGGGGCCATGGTCATTCCTGATCGCCATCAACATTTTGTTGCTCCTATTTGGCATTTTCATCGAACCCTTGCCAGGCGTGATGGTCTTGGTTCCCATATTGGCTCCGGTCGCGGCCAAATTGGGCGTCGATCCAGTTCACTTTGCCATGATTGTGATTTACAACTTGACCCTAGGCATGATCACTCCGCCTGTGGGGGGCTTGTTGTTTGTGACTTCCAATGTGTCGCAGGTCCCGATGCGTGAGCTGACGCGTGAACTGAACCCCTTCCTATGGGCGCACGGCGCGGTGCTGATCATCTTGACTTTTGTGCCTGCCTTGTCGACCTGGTTGCCACATGCCCTCGGATTCAAGTAGTCATACACCTTGAGCGGGCATTTCCATGCCCTGTATCATGTGGGTTGAAATCAGTCTGACTAAACACATGAGCCGCCTCTACAGCCCCGAACACCAATGGATTGATGCCAGCACCCAGCCTGCGCGGGTGGGAATTACGCCACACGCGCAAGAAACACTAGGGGATGTGGTGTTTGTCGACTTGCCCGCTGTGGGCGCCAGCTTTGCTGCCGGTAGCGTGGCCTGTGTGGTCGAGTCGGTCAAGGCGGCTGCCGATGTGTTCATGCCCGCTTCGGGCGAGGTGGTCGAAGTCAACGAGGCGCTGCGTGCCGACCCTTCTTTGGCCAATAGCGACCCCCTAGAGGCAGGCTGGTTTTTTAAAGTCAAGTTGCACGATGAGTCCGAACTGGCACGATTGCTCGACGAACAGACCTATACCCAATCGCTGGGATGAGCCTCGGCGCGCAACAAAGCGATAGAAACCATCAAGCCCTGAGTGCAGCCCCGAGGCGTTTCACGCCCTGCTCGATTTTTTCCAGATCTGAAGTGGCGAAACTCAAACGCAAGCTGGCCGGGTCGGGTTGATCGGCAAAAAATGGCGCGCCCGGGACAAAAGCGACATTGTGCTCAATGGCTTTTTGGGCGTAAGCCTGCCCATCGTTGATGGCGCCATCGGCACCCGTCAAACGACCCCAAAAAAACAACCCCCCTTGCGGTTGGTTGAATTCAAAGGCCGCGCCCAACTCAGCTTTCAATGCCGCGCCCATGGCTGCCGCCCGCTGGCCGTACACCCGCCGCACATGGGCCAGCGTCGCTGGCATACGGCCACTCTTGAGGTATTCGGCGGCAGTCGCTTGTGCATAAGTGGATGTGTGGGCGTCGCTGAATTGTTTGCACATCGTGGCGCGTTGCAACAAACCTGGCGGGGCAATCAACCACCCCACCCGCAAGCCGGGGCTGAGCACCTTGGACAGACTGCCGCAATGCAACAACCACTCGCGACTGCCAGGCACCTGATGCGACAAGGCCAGCAAAGACGGCGGGGGCTCGGCGTGAAAATACAAATCACCGTAGGGGTCGTCTTCGACCACCACCACCCGGTGGCGCACAGCCATCTGCAGAATTTTTAGGCGGCGCTCGTGACTGAGCATGGCACCGCTGGGGTTGCCAAAGGTTGGAATGATGTAGACCAGTTTGGGCCGATGGCGAACCACCATTTCTTCGAGCCGATCGACCTGCACCCCGTCGGCGTCGATGGGTACACCCAAGACCCTGGGGCCGTAGAGCCGGAAACACTGAATGGTGGCCAAAAAGGTGGGCGCTTCGACCAAGGCCACGTCGCCCTCGTCGAGCAAGGTCTTGGCGATCAAATCGAGGGCCTGCTGGCTGCCCGTGGTGACGATCAGATCACCTGCAGTGACCCCCTGCACCCCTTTGCTGGCCATGAAGCGGGCGATTTCTTCGCGCAAGGGCGGGTGGCCCTCGGTGGCGCCGTATTGCAGCGCAGGCCCCGGTTGATCGGTGAGCACCCGCTGGCTGGCTTCGCGGATGCCTTCGACATCAAACATGGCACTGTCGGGAAAGCCACCCGCAAAGCTGATGATGCCAGGCTTGCCCAGCAATTTGAACAGCTCCCGAATGGCCGAGGTTTCTACGTGGTCGAGTCTTTTGGCGAATTGCATGGGTATATTATGAGCCATGACACCCACCCAAATCGACGCCTTTTTTGCCACCCTGCAGGCGGCCAACCCGCACCCGGTGACCGAGCTGGAATACACCAGCGTGTTTGAATTGCTGGCCGCTGTGTTGCTGTCGGCACAAGCCACCGATGTGGGCGTCAACAAGGCCACCAGGCGTTTGTTTGTGGTGGCCAACACGCCGCAAAAAATCATTGACCTTGGATTGCAGCGCTTGATGTCGCACATCCAGACCATCGGCCTGTACCGGACCAAGGCCGCCAACCTGCTGAAAACCTGCCAAATCCTGGTCGAAGAACACGGCGGCGAAGTCCCACGCACCCGCGAAGCACTCGAGCGTTTGCCAGGCGTGGGCCGCAAAACCGCCAATGTGGTGCTCAACGTCGCTTTCGGTGAACCCACCATGGCCGTGGACACCCACATCTTTCGGGTCAGCAACCGCACCGGCCTGGCGCCTGGTAAAGACGTGCTGGCGGTTGAAATGAAATTGCTCCAACGCATCCCGAGCCGTTATCTTGTTGACGCGCACCATTGGCTGATCTTGCACGGACGCTATGTGTGTCAGGCTCGCAAGCCTTTGTGTAGTCAGTGCCAAGTCCGGGCTCAGTGCGATTTCAAGCCCAAGACCACGGCTTGAGAGGTGCATATTTCACACTCAGGCGCACCCTAAAACAGCCCTTGAAACGAATCAATTTGTGTTCGAATTTGAGCCCTGTTCAACGATCACAAGGAGACATCATGGGCAAAGCAACAAGCCAGGCGGACGACTCCATCTCAAAGCAATTTGAAGAATGCGTCCGAGAGTTAGAGCTGGCAGGCTTCAAACAAGGTTTGGTTCAGGGGCTGGACAAAGGGGTTCGAGTCGGACGCATGATCGCCTTGCATGGGCAGTTGATGATGCGCTTTGGGCGTTTGCCCGAGGCCGCTGATCGGCGTGTGCTGAGCGCCTCACCCGACGAGATCGACGATTGGCTGGGCAAGGTCTTGACCGCCGAAAAGCTCGACGATGTGTTTAAGCTGCAAGAGCCAGAGCCCACGACAGAGCCGAAGAAAAAGGCCGCCAAAAGCAATATGCATTAAGGCGGGCCCAGGGGGGTCGGTATCAAGCCGTCGATCGGGCCACCAAAATGGCCTCCTTTAAGACCGCCACATCACCAATGTGGTTGGCCAGGGTCAGTATCAGGCGGGCATTGAGAGCGTGGCTTTGTTCCTCGCTCAAGCCCTGGTGGGCATCGAGCAAAGCTTCGTAAAAGTCATCGCCCGCGTGCAAGTCGCCCACCGGCTGCCCCGGGTGATGCATATGCGGCTCCAGGATCAACGGCATGGCGGTCTCCAGCTCAGTCGGCGTAGATGCCAGCCTTGGTGATGACGGGGCCCCACTTCTTGATTTCAGCTTCCAGGTGGCTGCGCAAGCCCTCGGGGGTGATTTTGTCGGCAGACGGAATCTCTGAACTCAGGTCGGCCAGACGTTGTTTGACACCCGGGTCATTGAGGGCCGCCTTGAGAGCGGCGTTGAGCTTGTCGATGGCTTCTTTGGGTGTTCCTTTGGGGGCATACATGCCATGCCAGACTTTGACTTCAAAGCCCTTGTTGCCTTGCTCGTCCAGGGTGGGGACATTGGGCAAGGCAGACAGGCGTTTCAGGGTGGTGACTCCATAGACTTTGATGCGGTTTTCTTTGATCATGGGCACGGTCTGGGTGGTCTGGTCACACAGCAAGTCCACCTGGCCGCCGAGCAAGTCGTTCATGGCTGGACCAGTTCCCTTGTAGGGCACGGTGGTCAGGTCGATGCCGATCGAGCTCATGAACAACAGGCCACACAGATGCGAGACGGCGCCGAGGCCAGCGTTGGCCAAAGAAACTTTGTCTTTGTTGGCCTTGATGTAGTTGATCAACTCGGCATAGTTGTTGGCGGGAAAGTCTTTGCGCGCCAACATGGTCATGGGCACGTCCACCACTTGTCCGATGTACTCAAAATCTTTCAGCGGGTCAAAGCTGAGTTTGCGGTACAGGGCGACGGCGGTGGCCATGCCCATGTGGTGCAAATAAATGGTGTGCCCAGTGGGCGCGGCGCGCGCGACGCGGGCCGAAGCAATGGTACCGCCAGCACCCACGGTGTTCTCGACCGTGACGGTGGTGTTGAGGGCTTTACCCATGGGAATGGCCAACATACGGGCCACCACATCGGTCGGGCCGCCGGCGGCGAACGGCACCACCATGGTCACAGGCTTGTTATCGGGGAAGGTTTGAGCTTGGGCCGAGGTCAGCACCGTCAGGGACAGGGCGGCCCAGGTCAGGCAACGCTTGAATAGGGGTTTCATGGGGACTCCAGAATGTGTTTTGTGTCGTGAATGTAAATCATTTCAGGTGGCAGGGCCATAACCCCAATTCCCGACCTGCCATCAGGGCAACAGCCTACCCACATGCCGCACACGGGTGATGCCCCAGAGTTGCTCCAGGGCATGACGCATTTCATCGGGCTGGGCCCCGTGACTGTGGGCCGCCAGTCGCATGGCTTTGTCAGTGATTTCGTCCCGACTCAGGGTGTTACCAGGGTCGCCTTTGGGTTCGTCCACGCGACCCATCAGGGCGCGGCCATCGCGGGTGTGGACGGTGACTTTGCCAATCCAGCGCTGAGGGTAGGCGGCATCCACCTCGGGGTCGAGAGTCATGCTGACGCGCTCGCAAAAGTCACGCGTGTCATCCGCGCTGAAATGGCGGTCAAACTCGCCCAGCCCCGCATGGCCGTGCAGGGCCGCCAGGGCCAGCACGGTACCCATGGAGAACTTGCTTTGGTGCACCGTGCTGGGTTTGACCACCGGCCCCAATACATCGATCGCCCCTTGGTGCACATGGGTCTCGACCCGCGCAATATGGGACGCTTGAAGGCTGTGTTCGCGCATGACTTGCAAGAGTGCGTCTGCAGCCGGGTGCGTGTGTCGACACGATGCGTGGTATTTGAATGAAGTTTCAGCCAGGGCCCAACGCAAACCCAAGCGATCGGTCAGGCAGGCCGGGTTGGCATCGCTGGACATGCCCGCCGCCATGCCTTGCGGGCCGTCAAATATGCGTTCGGCCCCGGTGAAGCCGTCGTGGGCCAATACCGCCGCCATCAAACCAGCGCCAGCGGCATGGGCGGTGTGCAGTTGTTTGCTGTCGGCGGCGGTGCGCAAGAACTCCCACAAGCCAGCCGATTGAGTGCCTGCCGAACCAAAGGCATGCAACATTTGACTCGCGTTCAGCCCCATCAAGTGGCCCGTGGCAGCTGCAGCCGCAACGGTGCCTGCGGTGCCCGTGGTGTGAAAGACTTTGTAGTGCGAACGACCCAAAAATTCACCCACCCGGATGCCGACCTCGTAGCCCGCCACCGAGGCCGTGATCAGAGCCTTGCCCGAGGCCCCCAAGGACTGCGCCATGGCCAAGGCGGGCGGGAATACCACGGTGGCGGGATGAAACACAGAACTGTTGTGGACGTCGTCTTGTTCGACCACATGCGAGGCTGCCGCATTGGCCATGGCCGCCAAATAGGGGCTGCTGCCGCGGCGGTTGACGATGACTTCGCTCGGCCCATCGCCCGGCCCCATGTCCAAGGAGAATTTGGCCATGGATTGCACGGCGCGAGCGCCGTGACCGGCCACCGCTGAACCGAACCAATCGACCAGCAAATCTTCGGCACGACGCACCACGGGTTCGGGAATGTCTTCAAATTTCAGTTCGGCGGCAAAGCGCGCCAATTCGGCATTGGGGTGGCTCATCGCTTGATTCATGGGCTGGCTCCTGTTCAGATGGCCTGGTCTTGACGCATGGCGCTCAGTTCGGCATCGCCCCAACCCAACTCACGCAAAATGGCTTCGGTGTGCTGGCCCACCTGGGGCACGGCGTCCATGCGGTAATCAAAGGCATTATTGCGTCCCGGGGGCAGCAAGGCCGGTATGGGGCCAGCAGGTGAATCGACCACCCGCCACCGATCGCGGGCCTGGAGTTGCGGATGCGCCCACAGCCCAGCCATATCGTTCATGCGGGCATTGGCGATGCCTGCATCCTCCAAGCTTTGCACCACTTGCTCGGTACTCAGCGGGGCAAAAGCCTGCTCGATCAGCGCATACAGGGCACTGCGGTTTTGATGTCGCAATGAGTTGCTGGCAAAGCGCGGGTCGGTGGTCAGTTCACTTTGCTGCAAAACCTGGTCGCAAAAAATCTTCCATTCACGCTCGTTTTGTAAACCCAGCATGACGGTACCGCCATCGCCCGCAGGAAATGGGCCATACGGGTAGATGCTGGCGTGCGACGCTCCGGCGCGCTTGGGTGGCTCGGCCCCTTGGTAGGCGTAGTACATGGGAAACCCCATCCACTCTCCCAAGGCTTCGAGCATAGACACATCAATGTGGCTGCCCAATCCAGTTTGTTGGCGCAACAACAGAGCCGACAAAATATTGCTGTAGGCATACATACCGGCGGCAATATCGGCCACCGAATTGCCAGCCTTGCTGGGCTGCTCTGGGGTGCCGGTCACCGACAAAAAACCGGCCTCGCTCTGGATCAACAGGTCGTAGGCTTTTTTGTCACGGTAAGGGCCGTTGTCCCCATAGCCCGAGATGTCACACACAATCAGTCGCGGCAGGGTTGGATGCAGTGCTTCAAATGACAAGCCCATGCGCGCCGCCGCGCCAGGGGCGAGGTTTTGCACCAACACGTCGGCTCTTGACAGCAGTTGCAACAGGGCCGCCAGGGCTTGCGGATGTTTCAGGTCCAGGGTCAGGCTTTCCTTGGAACGGTTGGTCCAGACGAAGTGCGACGACTGGCCGTTGACACGGGTGTCGTAAGCACGGGCGAAATCGCCCACGCCAGGGCGCTCGACCTTGATCACGCGCGCCCCCAGGTCGGCCAATTGCCGGGTACAAAAAGGGGCAGCGATGGCATGCTCGAGCGATACCACCGTGATACCAGACAGGGGTCGGGTCATGGCCGGTCCTTAGAACGAGCGGGGCAGGCCCAACACATGCTCCGCAATGTAGGAATAGATCAGATTGGTTGAGATCGGTGCCACCTGATAGAGGCGAGTTTCACGGAATTTGCGCTCAACATCGTACTCGCAGGCAAAACCAAAACCCCCATGGTACTGGATGCACACATTGGCCGCCTCCCAAGAGGCTTTGGCGGCCAGGTATTTCGCCATATTGGCTTGGGCACCGCAAGGCTGATGATCGTCAAACAACTGGCAGGCTTTGAAGCGCATGAGGTTGGCGGCCTCGACTTCGATGTAGGCCTCGGCAATGGGAAATTGAACACCCTGATTTTGACCAATGGGGCGGCCAAAGACCACGCGTTCTTTGGCGTACTTGGCCACGCGCTCAATGAACCAATAACCGTCCCCGATGCATTCGGCTGCTATCAAGGTGCGTTCGGCATTGAGACCGTCAAGGATGTACTTGAAGCCCTGCCCTTCTTGACCAATCAGATTCTCGGCCGGAATTTCCAGATTCTCGAAAAACAACTCATTGGTTTCGTGGTTGACCATATTGGCGATGGGTCGCACGGTCAGGCCTTGGCCTATGGCTTGCTTGAGGTCGACCATGAAAATCGACATGCCTTCGGATTTGCGCTGCACTTCGGCCAAGGGGGTAGTGCGGGCCAACAAAATCATCCAGTCCGAGTGCTGCACACGCGAAATCCAGACCTTTTGGCCATTGACGACATAACGGTCGCCTTTTTTGACGGCCGTGGTCTTGATCTTGGTCGTGTCTGTACCGGTGGTGGGTTCGGTCACGCCCATCGATTGCAAACGCCATTCACCACTGGCGATTTTGGGCAAGTAGAACTCTTTTTGGGCCTTCGAGCCATGCCGCAACAAGGTGCCCATGTTGTACATCTGACCGTGGCAGGCGCCAGAGTTGCCACCGCTGCGGTTGATTTCTTCCATGATCACCGAGGCCTCGGCCAACCCCAAGCCCGAACCACCGTACTCTTGGGGAATGAGCGCGGCCATCCAACCCGCCTGGGTCAAGGCATCGACAAAGGCCTCGGGGTAGGCGCGTTGCTCGTCGATTTTGCGGTGGTACTCGTCGGGGAATTGTTGGCACAGGGCGCGCACGGCGTCGCGAATTTCCTGGTAGTCGTCGGGTGTTTGCTTCATGGTTAAAACATTCAGGACAAGGTGGCACTGGCTTGCATGGTCAGCCAGCCTTCGTGGTCTTGCGCCCACAATCGAACGGTTTTGCCGTCTGCGCTGGGTTGACCGTTCAGTCGGAAGGGGTGTAAGTCAAAGGTGGGGCGAACCGCCTTGAATTCAAAACGGCTCACCTGGGCATCGCTCGCATGACGTCGCAGCAGGTCCATCAGCAAAGTGGCAATCAGCGGGCCGTGAACGATCAGGCCAGGGTAGCCCTCGACTTCGGTCACATATCGACGGTCGTAATGGATGCGATGGCCATTGAAAGTCAGCGCCGAATAGCGAAACAAAAGCACATCGTCGGGACGGATTTCGCGCTGCCAGGCGGCGCCAGTCTCGGCCGCTGTGGGCGGCGGGGTCGGGTCGCCCGCTTGGGCTGCGGCCCGATACACAATGTCGTGCTCTTCGGTCAAGCCCACGCCTTGGGGGTTGCTGATTTGGTGCTGGACACCGACGAACAACAGGTCTCCAGTGCGGCCCGATTTGTGATTGACCGATGCAATGGTGGAGGTGCGCTGTACGGCATCGCCGACCCGCAAGGGGTTGTGGCTGGACCAACTCAGGCGACCGCCCGCCCACATGCGTCGCGGCAGGGGAACGGGGGGCAGAAAACCGCCGCGTTTGGCATGGCCGTCTGGGCCAATTTCGCTTTGTCGATGGTGGGGTAAAAAAAACAGCCAATGCCACAAATAGGGCAATGCAGTGCCCATCGTCGGCTCGGGGTCGTCACGGTCCAAGGTGGCGGCCATCGCACGCAAAGGCGCTGCGGTGATCCAGTCTTGCAGGGTTTCTGTCCGGCCTTGCCACTGTTGCAGTTGAGGCAATAAGGCTGGGTCGAGGTGTCGGGAGTCTTGCATGGCTGCATTTTAGGACGCGGCGTATACCCCCATGGCCGCACGAATTACAGGGCAGCCTCGGTGCCTAGAATCGCCGTCGACTGGCTGGACAAAGTCCCACCGTTGCCATTGACCAAGGCCGTACAGGCACCCTCCACTTGGCGCGGCCCGCACTCACCGCGCAATTGGCGCACGGCTTCAATCAGACAAAAAATACCGTACATGCCCGGGTGGACGCCAGACAATCCACCCCCATTGGTGTTGACCGCCAGACGACCGCCAGGGGCGATGGCACCGCCTTGTACAAAGGGGCCGCCCTCGCCTTTGGGACAAAAGCCCAGGTCTTCAAGAAATAAGAGTGTGTTGATGGTGAAGGCGTCGTAGAGTGCCAGCACATCCATGTCGGCGGGCCCCATTCGGGCCATGGCATAGGCCTCACGTCCCGACTGACTGGCTGCAGTCACCGTCAAATCGGGCATGCCGGCGATCTGGCGGTGCCAGGTGGCGGTGGCCGAGCCCAGGACATAGACCGGTTTTTGGCGCAACTCCCGCGCTCGATCGGCACGCACCAGCACATAAGCGCCGGCGCCGTCGGTCACCAGACAACAATCGCGCACACTCAAGGGGTCGCTGACCATGCGCGAGTCAAGCACATCTTGAATGCTCAGCGGTTCACGGCTAAAGGCCTCTGGGTTGAGTTGTGCCCAGGCACGGGCAGCCACCGCCACCTCAGCCAACTGTTCGCGCGTGGTGCCGTACTGGTACATGTGGCGTGACGCCGCCAGGGCATAGGCGCTGGCCGGCATCATGGG
>CAYMJT010000031.1:0-22856 GCA_964390775.1 uncultured Bordetella sp. | reverse complement strand
GTACTTTTTTTCAAAATTCAACATGGCCATGGCAAGACCTCCAGAATTCAAAAATGCAGACACCGTGCCGTATCACGTGCGGAGACGGCGCCTGCGCGAGCGAAAACGCTCAAGACTTTGCGGCAGGCACCGAAGCCGGCATCGGCGAGTTTTGCGCCGAGGCGGCCGGGGCTTTTTTCGCTCCGTCGAACCAGTTGTATTTGTTGGTACTGAGCAAGACGAGGTGAATCATCGCTGCCAAGCCAAACAAGAAAATGCCCTGTACCACCATGGCACGCAGGGGATCGTAAAGACGCCAAATTCGCCACATGTTGTTTCTCCTAGATGATGTGGTTCATGAAGGTGTAAACGGCAGACCTCACACCCTCGCCCAAGCTGCTGGCACTTTCCGCGCCAGGCAACCATTCGCGCCAGTTCACGCCACCCAGACGGGCCAGCATGGCGACCACAAACAGCAGGCTGAATGCCAGCAGGAAGATGGCCTTGAAAGCGTAAGAATCGTCACTGGCGAGTCGATCGCCGCGCTCAGTTGTGGTGTGTTGCATGTCATTACTCCGTCAAAAAGTACGACTTACAGCCAAGGCCGCCACGCCCAGACGAGGATGTGTGCCAGCACGGCAACTGCCGTGAAACCCACAAATCCTTGCATCCAGTAGTGATGGAACTCTTGAGCTTCTTCGTCGGTGAGTCCGGAAATGGAAGTCCGATTCGACATGGTTGCTCCTTTCATGAGGCCCGAGGGCCCGCGGTGCACTCAACCCGTGCACCTGGGTGGCCGCAGCGATTTGCCACGACATCCGATAAAAAGCCAGCCGGCAAAGGCGAGTGGTGATGCGTCATGCCATCACCTCCCAGCCCATTTCACGCCCGGCGGCTTCGACATGGCTTGCGCCCACTTGTTCATCTCCCGCCTGACGGGCCAGCCGTTCGGCATGGTCACGCAAGCGACGTGCGGCGGAAATTTGGATCAACACCGGTTGTTGGCTCACCAGTTGAGTCATCAGCTGTTGTGCTTGGGGCAGCCAGTCTTGTTGCGATGCGGTACGGGCATGCGTCGGCTCGGTTTGATCGAGGTCAGTACCCAGAGGCAAGATGTGAAACAGGGCATCAAACAATGCATTACAGACCTCTTGCACCAAATAAGTGGCCCCGCTGTATCCCATAAAGGGGGTGCCGGTGTGACGCCGAATGATGCTGCCCGGGAAGGAGGCCGGGATAAAGGCGGTGCGCATCGGGCCCCGCTGTGCGGCCTCGGCCAGATACATGCGTTCGTTGTAGCTGCCCAGCATGATCAACGGGGCCTGGGTGTGGCACAACTCGCGGATGTGGGCGTTATCGGTTTTGGTGCCAGGCTTGCGTGCGACACTGAATCGACAAGGCAAGCCCATTTCATCGCTGAGGAATCGGCTCAGCCCACGTGCATAAGTGTCGGTGGCCACCACGGCAAAGCTGGCGGTGCTGAAAAAGTCTTGCGTCACCGAGCGCCATAAATCCCACAGGGGTTTGAGTGTCGTGTGGCGCTCGCGCTCAATAAAAGGCTCGGGGTCCAGACCCAAGAGGTCGCCCAGTTTGCGCAGGAACAGAGTGGTGGCGTGCAGGCCAATCGGCGCTTGCAAATAAGGACGCTCGAGTGACTCGCACAGCAGGCGACCAAATTCTCGGTACATGCAGATGTTGACATCGGCCTCGACCAGGCGCGAGACATCCGCCACATGGCTGCCCAAGGGGAAGACCATATTGACCTCAGCCCCGATGCCTTGAACCAGGCGGCGAATTTCAGCCAAATCACTGGGCGAATTAAAGGTGCCGTAGCAAGGGCCAATGATGTTGACGCGCGGACGCTCCTCGGGTTTGCGCGCTTTGACATCGCGAGCCTTGGGCACTTTACGCAAGCCGTATTGGGTCCAGAGCCAATTCATGGCCCGGTCGGCGCATTGCCATTGGTCCTCATCGATGGTGCGCGGCAAGAACCGTTGCAGGTTGGTGCCCTCGGGGGTGACACCGCCGCCGATCATCTCGGCAATCGAACCAGTGACCACCACCGCTGGCAGTTCAGGATCGAGAGTTTTGTGGGCCCGACGCATGGCCCCTTCAGTGCCCTCGCGCCCCAACTCCTCTTCGCCCAAGCCAGTCACGACGATGGGTAGTTCGTGCGGTGGCAAGGCATCGGTGTAATGCAAAACACTGGTGACTGGCAGGTTCTCGCAGCCCACCGGGCCGTCAATGACCACCTGCATGCCTTTGATCGCGGTGAAGACATACACCGCACCCCAGTAGCCGCCGGCGCGGTCATGGTCAAGGACGAAGGGTAAAGCGCTCATGGCCCCATCTCCTCGGCTTTGCGTTTTTTGGCTGCTTTCTCAGCTTGGCGGCGAACCTCGGCCCGAAACTCGGGGCGAGCCTTGGGCAAGGTATCCCAAACGCCGGCGTTGTCGCCGTCACCGACCTGATCGAAAAACTCGCGCATGGCGGCAAACCGGCCCTGATTTCCGATCGCGCTTTGCACCACTTGCACCAGTGAGCCCACACCAGCCACCCCCATCAAGGGACGGGCCGAGATCAGGTTGGTGAAATACAGCGAGGGGATGGCCATTTGTTTGGCGCGTTGCACCACGGGTGTGGTGCCTATGGCCAATTGCGGTTGATAGGCTTCGACAGCAGCCAAGTCTTGTTCCAGGCTGGCGCGGAACTGAACCTGTGCGCCATGGGCCTCTAACCATTGGGCATCGGCTTGGTTCCAGGGAGTGGATGGGCAAGCCGAACCCACATAGCGCACGTCGGCACCACATTCGATCAGCAGTCGGGCGACGATCAACTCTGAACCTTCGTATCCACTGAGCGTGATGCGGCCCTGAATGCGCGCCTGTTTCAAGGCGGTTCGCATGGCCGCGAGTGCGTTGTTGCGAGCCTGATCGGTTTGTTGCTGAGGCAAACCCAGCTGCTGTCCCAGATCAGACAACCAGGACTGCACCCCCTCGATGCCCACCGGGGCCGAGCCGATGATGGGTCGCCCTATTTCCTGGAACTCGCGCACACTGGCGGTATAGAAAGGATGGATGGCGGCGACCGCCACGCTGTCCAAGGCCGCATACAGTTCGCGCCACTCCCGCATGGGAACGACGGCCCCCACGCCCAAACCCATGGGGGCGATCAGTTGGGCGATGCCGACCGGGTCGGCAGGAAACATCTCACCCAGCAAGGCAATGCTGGGCAGGGCTTGGCGCCCACCGCGAGGGGCCATGACTGGGCCGTTACGCACCTCTTGCTTGGCATAGCGCAGCATGGCGGCGGCCAACACATCTTTGGCCTCGGCATGGGTGGGGACGCCAAAGCCAGGGACATCGATGCCTATGATGCGCACCCCGTTGATCTCTTGCGGCAGCAGTTGCAAGGGGACGCCGCTGGCTGTGGGCACGCACAGGTTGATGATCACCACGGCGTCGACCTGTTCGGGATCGGCTTGGGCGAACACCGCTTCGCGGATGTCTTCAAAGAGTTTGCCCGTGACCAGTGTCTCGGAGTTAAACGGCACATAGCCCACGCTACGGCGTGCGCCATAAAAGTGCGAAGTAAAGGTCAGCCCATAGACGCAACAGGCCGAGCCCGACAAAATGGTCGCCACCCGGCGCATGCGCAAACCCACGCGCAAAGAACCAAATGCCGGGCACATGCTCTGAGGTTGGTCGTGCGGCCCTTGGTCAGCCTGCCTGGGGTAATCTCGATCGTACTGCGCCAATACCTCGGCTTTGCCGGATTGCTCGGCAGAAGCGCGCATCTGGGCTGCCCCCTGTGAGCACGACACGCCCTCTTCGGACGGGGCTGGCTCGAGGGCAGGCTGGATGGGAATGACGCGATGGTTCATGCTCAGGCCTCGTCGTAAATCACTTCGAAGCTGGGTTTGGCGACCGGCGCATGACCCAACATATCGGCCTGACTGGCCGACTGCAACACCACATCGCGACCGACGGCGTCGGCACTGAATAAGGCCAACAACTGGTCCTGGGTCTGGGGTTTGGGTTGACGCGGCGGTGCGCTGGCAACCTGGTTAGCCAATTCGGCGAACAAGGGCCCCCACTCACCATCGGGCTTGCCGATGATGTCGTAACTGGCGCTTTTGCGGCGGATGTCCTCATTGGCTGGAATCGCCGCCAACACCGGGATACCGGCATTTTGAGCAAAGGCCTGGGCCTGTCCGGTGCCGTCGTCCTTGTTAATGACCATGCCAGCGACGCCGACGTTGCCGCCCAACTTGCGGAAGTACTCCACTGCCGAGCAAACATTGTTGGCCACGTACAGCGACTGCAAATCGTTGCTGCCCACCACGATCACTTTTTGACACAAGTCGCGGGCGATCGGCAGACCAAAACCGCCACAGACCACATCACCCAAAAAGTCGAGCAAGACATAGTCAAAGCCCCAGTCATGGAAGCCCAGTTTTTCCAGCGTTTCAAAACCGTGGATGATGCCCCTACCGCCGCAGCCTCGACCGACCTCGGGGCCGCCGAGTTCCATGGCGTAGACGCCGTCGCGCTTGAAGCAAACGTCGCCGATCTGGACCTCTTCGCCAGCCAGTTTTTTGCGCGACGAAGTCTCGATGATGGTCGGACAGGCCTTGCCGCCAAACAAGAGGCTGGTGGTATCGCTTTTCGGGTCACACCCGATCAACAACACCCGCCGCCCTTGTTGCGCCATCATGTAGCTCAGATTGGCCAGGGTAAAGCTTTTGCCGATGCCGCCTTTGCCATAGATGGCAATGATTTGGGTTTCGCTTTTCTTTAAGTCCATGTTTATGCGCTCCAGTTCAGTACCATCTTGAGACAATCGGCATCGCCAAATGCCGTGCTGTACGCGGCTTCGGCCCGGGCCGGGCTTTGAATGTGGGTGATCAGATCAGACAGACTGAGACGGCCTTGCGCCACCAGTTGCTCAACCGCCAATAAATCGGGACGCTTCCATTCGGCGGCGATACGCAAGCGAATCTCGCGCATGAAGGCCGGGGCGAAGCTGAATCGAATGTCTTGTTTGTAGAACCCGGCCAAAACCACCTCTCCGCCGGGACGAACGCGAGCAATCAACTCATCGAGCAAGCTGGCGTCGCCACTGACGTCGTAGACCGTGGCATAGTCGCGCCGAGGATCGTCTTGTGGCCGAATGACCGAATAGCCTTGGGCACCGCCATGGCGCGCGAGTTGGTTTTCCCAGACCACAGGGGCTGGGGCACCAGCGGCCACGGTCAGGCGCGCCAGCAATCGACCCATGACCCCGTGACCGACGATCAACTCGGGCGGTACAAACGGAGCCTGTCTACCCCCACCCGCCACGCTGTGATAGGCCGTGGCCGCCAAGGCCAATAACACCGCCTCTGGACCATCGATGGTGTCCACCGAGACCACCCTTTGGTGCGGGACCACCAGACGTGAGGCCGAGCCGCCAAACAAGCTGTGTACGCCATCGCCCCAACAGTGGGCACCGGGAACAAAAACGCGTTGCCCAGCTTGATAGGGCGAGTGTTCACCTGCTGACACAACCTGACCCACGGCCTCGTAGCCTGGGACCAAGGGGTAGCCCATGCCTGGGAAAGCGGGCATGCTGCCATCCCACAGCAGGCGTTCGGTACCCGTGCTGATGCCGCTGTACAAAACGTTGACTTCGATGTCGTCGGCCCCTGGGGGACACAATTCCAGCGCCTGCAAACTGACTTGCTTAGGCTGGCTAAAGACGACGGCTTGGGCTTTCATGGTTTCATTTTCGGTTGACATTGACAAATGTCAACTTGAATTGACTATTTATCTCGGAAACTAGGGTTTACCCCTATTTTCTGGGCGGTCACGAGTTGGGCGTGTATCGGCATGGCGGTGGGCACAGTTTCGACACCTGAAAAGCCGCTGGCAGTCAGCAAGCGGGCGATGTCGGATGGGCTGCGCAGCCGTCCTTCCCCCATGGCCAGCAGATAAAAATGGAAATATGGATCCACCACTTCGGCCTCGCCTTGGGGCAAGCGCATGGGCTCGGCCACCAGGATGCGGCCCCCGCTGGGCAAGATGTGCCAGACTTTTTGCAGCAAAGCGAGGACCGTGGCATCGTCGTGGTCATGCAACACACGCACCAGGGTGACCAAGTCAGCCCCGCCAGGTAAAGGATCGCTGATGAAACTGCCCGCCACGCATTGCGCGCGCGGACTCAGACTGGCATTGTCCAAACGCTGGCGCGCGAGGTCAACCACCGCAGGCAGATCGAACAACTGAAGTTGCAGGTGCGGATGACGTTGCGCCAATGCGGCCATGAAGCGACCCTTGCCGCAACCGATGTCGAGCACGGTGTGGTGATCCTGAAAAGGAAAGGCGTCGAGGATTTCGGTGATGACAAAGCCTTGCGAAGCATCCATCAGGCCGCTGTAGCGGGTCATATCGGGGGCACCAGGCGCTGCTTCCCGGGCCGCCCGGCTGTCGCTGGCATAGGTCCAATATTGCCCCATCTGCCCAGGCTCACTACGGCGCAGGAATGCCTCGGGGTCTTGCATGTCCAAATACAAGAGATGGTTGTGTTCGATCATGGCGGTGATGCCAGGTTGCTCGTGCAACACGTGACCCGCTGGCCCCAAGCGGTACAGACCCGTCGGACCGCAACGCAACAAGCCCATGGCCTGGGCCGAATCCAGCAAACAAGAAAGTGGGTGACTGGGCACACGCAAACGCAGGCTGAGCGTGGCCAGGGACTGGGGGCGTTCGGCCAGTTCTTCGAGCAGTTTCAGCCGGATGCAGGCCAGCAACACCTGGCTTTGGACGAAGCCCGACATCCAGCCAAACAGCTGGCGTGTTCGGCGTTGCACCAGCCAACGGGTGTACCAGCGCGAACGCGCCCACTGATAGCTTTGAGGTTGAGCCATGCGGCGCTCGAAGACTCTCACGAAACGCGCCAACCAGCCCTCTTGCTCAGACCAAATGTCGGTGCTCGACACGTTCAATGTCCCGCGACCGTGGCTGGCAGGCTCGAGGTCTGAACGACACTCGGGCGTGGCATGGGGATCAGACGCTTGGCCTCGAGCCTGACCAGGTGTTGCAGCATGGCGCGGCAGCCACAGGCGGGCACCGACTCAACCGCCCGATTCATCAGGTCATCGAAATAGGCCAAGGACCCCTCTAAGCCCAACTGGCGCATGACCGAGGGCCGCCCTAAGAGTGCGTCTTGTCCCACCGGCTTGCCCAAGTCGGCGCTGTGCCCCAGCACATCGCGAATATCATCCGCCGCCTGATAAGCCTGCCCCAGGTGTCGTCCCAGATCGGTCCAAGGCTGGGCATCGTGGCCGCAAGCCAAGGCACCAGCGCGCACACTGGTCACGAACAATGCACCAGTCTTGGCTTGTTGGTAGGTGGCCAAATCGGCCCGGGTTTCACATTCCCAAGCCTGGCCAGCCACGATGCCGTCGGGGACACCCACACCGCGCGAGAGGTTGTGCAACAAAGGCGCGAGCCGCAGCGGCTCTGGTGCGCAAGCATTGAGCACGACTTGATATGCCATGACAATCAGGGCGTCGCCGCACAGCAAAGCCAGCGGCTCGCCAAAGGCTTTGTGGACGGTCGGACGGCCACGACGTGTGTCGGCATTGTCAAAGGCTGGCATGTCATCGTGAACCAAGGAGGCGCAATGCATGAGCTCGACCGCCACCGCCGCCGCATCAGTGAGTTCGGGTCTGTCGTCACCACAGGCCTGCGCCACCGCCAGACACAGTTGCGGGCGGATCCGAGCACCCCCAGAGAACACGGCCAAGCGCATGGCCTGTTCCAGTCCAGAGGGCGTGCCCTGACCCAAAGCACGTTCAAAATGCCATTCCAAGGCCTGTTCGGCTCGCTTGAGCAGTTCCATACACCCTCCAAGTGTCATTTTTAATTGACACGATAATATGTCAATATAAATGTTATTTTTAATTTGTCAATCTTTATTGACAGGGGGTCGGGGATGGGAATCTGGGTGGAATTGGGAATTTTTGTCTTGGCCTTGGCCTTTGGGTTGTGGCAGATCCGGGACGTGAAAAAAGCAATGGCAGAGCGCGAAAAGGCCCAAAAGGAGGCCGCCCAAAAGAAGGAACCCTAAGGAAACTCTGCATCACACGGGTCGGCCGCGCACAATGCCATTTGGGCTGCAGAGCCTCCCTAAGCCAACCGCTTCATTGGCGCAGCACCGCCACCGACTTGACCTGGGCCCAAACCGAGCGGCCAACGCGCAAGTCCAAGGCGACGCAGGCACGTTGGGTGACTCGGGCCAGCAACACACCCGCCGGATGGCGCAAGCGCAGCAATCGTTGCGAAGGATGCGCGCTGTCATGGACGGACTCGATCACCACCGGCCAATGATTTTGAATGCTGGTGTGCTGGGCTGGCGCGGTGACGATGCTGAGATCGCGCGCCAGCAAACGGACCCGCACCGAATGGCCCGGGGTCAGCCCCAAGTCGCTGACCCAAAGGCTGGCCCCCGAAAAATCTATCTCTGCCATGTGCCATTGCGGGTCGATGGTGCGCACCTCGCCACAGAGTAAGGCACCTTGCTCGTGTTCGGGTAAAGCGGGTGGGCCCAGCTGCGAGTAGGCGCCAAGCAAATCCATATTCAGGCGCGCTTGTCCCGCTTGTAGCCAGACCAAATGATCACCGAGTCGTGTGAGTTCATCGACCGAGTGGGTCACGTAGAGCACGGGAATGCGCAGTTCCTCACGCAAGCGCAACAACCAGGGCATGACCTCAGATCGTCGTTGCGGATCCAGGGAAGTCAAAGGTTCGTCGAGCAGCAGCACACGGGGCTCGGTGGCCAGCGCGCGCGCAAGTGCCACCCTTTGCCGCTCGCCGCCCGAGAGTTGGGCTGGATCGCGATCGAGCAAGTCGTCCAAGCCCAGCAGTTCGATCCATTGCGTCTGGCGTTGCTGGGACGAGGCGGTACCGGCCCGTTTCAGTCCGAAGGCCAGGTTCTGGCGCACACTGAGGTGTGGGAACAGACTGGGTTCTTGAAAGACATAGCCCAGGGCACGCTGGTGAGTGGGCCGATGCAAGCCACGATCACTGTCGAGCCACCACTCGTCGCCGACACGCAGCACACCGCGAACGCTGGGCTCCAGACCCGCCAAACAACGCAAGAGCGTGGTTTTGCCAGAACCCGAGGGCCCAAAGAACACGGTCACGCCCTGCCCTGGCAAATCCAGGTCCAAATTCAGTTCAAAGTCAGGGCGGCGCAGACTCAGGCGCAACTCGATGCCTGCCTGGGTCATGGAGTCACCTGGGTCGAGCGCCGACCTAGCCGCGATAAACCGAGCAAGACCATGAATGAGAAAGCCACCATCAAGGCAGCCAGGGCATGGGCCTGCTCGTATTCCATGGCTTCCACATGCCCGTAGATCTGGGTGGACACGACGCGGGTTTGGCCCGGCACATTGCCGCCGATCATGAGAACCACGCCAAACTCGCCGACAGTGTGGGCAAAGCTGAGTACGGCGGCACTGATCAGGCCAGCGCGGGCTTGCGGCAAGGCGACTGAAAAAAATGCGTCCCAGGGCGTGGCCCGCAAAGTGGCGGCCACTTCCATGGGTCGACGCCCGATGGCAGCAAATGCATGCACCATGGGTTGCACGGCAAAGGGCAAGGAAAACACCACCGACCCGAGCACCAAGCCGGTAAAGCTGAAGGACAAAAGACCGAGCCCCAGACTTTCGGTCAAACGCCCCAGCCAACCCTGCGGCCCCATCAAGAGCAAGAGGTAAAAACCCAGCACTGTGGGCGGTAACACCAGGGGTAGATTGACACCCGCAGCAACAATGGCTCGCCAACGCGACTGGGTTTGCGACAACCACCAGGCCAAGGGGGTACCCAACAGCAATAAAACAACCGTAGTGACGCCAGCCAGTTGCAAGGTCAGCACAATGGCGGACCAGGATTCGGGTTGAGTCAATGGGTTCATGGACGAGGATGGGCGGGGGTCATCAGAAGGGGCCCAAGCGCAAAAAACCACCGCCCTGGAATTGCACCACCGGATCTTTCGGGTCGGGTTCGGGCGTGCGGGCGTGGATGTCGTGACGAAACACGTCGGCGCTGTCTTGGGGCACAAAGCCAATGTGGCGGGCCAGACGATTGTCGTACCAGGACACGCTGTTGTTGGATGTACCGTAAATGATGCTGTGACCCAACACCGGGGTGGTCAAACAGGCCAGAACCAGCCGATATAAATCGTCGTAACTCAGCCAGGTGGCCAACATGCGCCGATCGACGGGCTCGGGAAAGGAAGACCCAATGCGGACACAGGCAGTCTCAATGCCGTAACGATCAAAGTACAGGCGCGATAAATTTTCGCCAAACGCCTTGGACAAGCCGTACAAACCGTCGGGGCGTGGCGGGCTTTGGGCGTCGACCACTTCACTCTGGCGGTAATAGCCCATGACGTGGTTGGAGCTGGCGTAGACGATGCGCTTGACACCATGCAGTCGCGCCGCCTCGTAGAGGTGGTACAAGCCCATGATGTTGGCTTCGAGAATAGGCTGCCAGGGTTTTTCGGTCGAGACCCCCCCAAAGTGAACAATGGCTTGACAACCACGAACCAATGACATCACCGCCGGCGCATCGGCCAGATCAGCTTGCACCACCTCTTCGCCCGCCTGCGCCGGGGCCATGGGGGCCACATCGCTGAGCCTGAGGGTATGGCAGTGGGCAGCCAGACGGGGCCGCATGGCCTGGCCAAGTCCGCCAGCGGCGCCGGTCATCAAAAGGGTATCGTGCAAGATTTGAGTCATGGGTGGCTTTCAGAGCCATCAGCTTAACCCAAAGGCGTCCAGCAAGGGGCGCGGCAATTGTGCGCAAACTTTTTGGCGCACCGTTTGGGTCGCGTCATAAAAGGCCGATCGGTCCACTTGATCGGTGCCGAGGACTTGCACGCCCAAGGCAGGTAATTCGGCCAAGGCACGTCGGTCTTCCTCACTGGCCCATTGCCGTTGCAGCACGGTGGCTTCGGCCATGGCCAGACTCAATTGGGCTTGCTGTGCGGGAGTCAATGCGTCGTGCCAGGACTGAGGGCACAGCAACAGTAAGACCCCCGAAAAATGGGCCGTCAGGCTGACATGGCGATGGTGGCGCCAAAGTTCAAAGCCAAGCAAATTGGTCAATGGGTTCTCTTGCGCCTGAACGGTGCCCTGACTGACCCAAGCCACCAAGTCTTTGACATCGCAGGTGCGGGCGACAAACCCCATGGCGTCTAGGCTTTGCCGGTAAATGGCACTGTCTAGGGTACGGATGTGCATGCCTTGGATATCGCTGGGTCGATGGATGGGTCGCAAGGCATTGCTGATGTGGCGCTGACCGTTGTCCCAAAAACCCAGACAACGGTAGGCAGTGTGGCGCTCAATGGCGGCGCACAGCTGTTGTCCAGCGAAGCCGTCTAGAGCCGCCATGAGTTGTGTTCGATGGGGATGTGCAAAGGGCAGGTCCAGGATTTGCAGCTCGCTCACTCGGTGGCTGAGATAGCCTGAAGCCATATAGCAAAGTTGGCGTTGGTTTTGCTCCACCGACTGGAACAGCGAAGCCGCCGTTTGTGCGCTGTCTGTGACATTGGCTTGCCACTCTAAATCGGCCCATAAGCCGCCATGTTGTCGCAGGCCCTCGCTCAGCAGCGCCATGGCTCGACTCAAAATGGAGGCCGCCCCCTGATAGCCTGCGAAACGCACCGGCATACGCATCAACCCTGAATTTGGGCCTGTTCGATGATGGTTTTCCAGCGTTGATGATCGGCAGCGATGATGCGGCCGAGTTCAGCACCGGTGCGTGGCCAAGGCTCGAGTCCGGCACGGATGAGTTGAACCTGAAACGATCGATCCTGAGCGATGGACTGGGCCTGCTCAGCCAGGGACTGGGCCACGTCGTTGGGCACTTCACGGTGATAGAACAAGGCGATCCATGACGAGTAATCGTAGTTTTTGACTCCCTGCTCGTGCAGGGTGGGGATGTCGCGAAACTGGGCGTGTCGCTCGGGGCCGCAATAGCCGATGAGCCTGACTTTGCCGTCGGCCAAAAACGGCTGTGCCAGCGACAGCGCCATCGACATCAGATCGACCTCGGCACTGGCCACGGCCAGGGTGGCCTGGCTGGCCCCTCGGTAGGGTACGTGGGTGAGATCAACTCCAGCAAAGGACTTGAACATTTCGGTGGCCAGGTGCTGCGGACTGCCCACACCGCCCGAGGCATAGGTGATGCGAGCACCAGACTGACGGGCTTTGCGGATCAGATCGGCCACATTGCGTATGTCAGACTGCCCCGGAACGGCGAAAAATGTGGGGATGTTGGCGATGCCAGCCAGCGGCACGAATTCAGTTCGCGTGTCGACCTTGATGTTTTTGGCCTGCAAATGCGGCAGGATGGTCATGATGCTGTTGTTGAGGGCTGCCACGACGCTGCCGTCGGTACGCGATTTGCTCAGGCGATCCAGCCCCACCAGCCCGGCGGCCGCAGCGACGTTCTCGACAGCAAACCCTCGCCCCAGGGTCTGGGTCAGGCGCTCGGCCATGTAGCGCACCGCAACATCGGAAGCACTGCCGGCTTGCAAAGGCAAAATGATGCTGGAAGCCCCCAACGGAGCTCTTTGGGCAGCCACGGGAGCGCCAAGCAGCAGGCTGGATACGGCATGGATCAATGTTCTGCGCTGCATAGGGCTTACTCGGCCTGCACGCCTGCGTCACGCAGGATTTTCCCCATGACGGGGTATTCGGCACGCGCCATCTCAAGTACCTTGGCTGGCGTGCTGTGCTCGGTGTTCACTCCCAATCGGGCATAGGATTCAATCACCTCGGGGTCTTTGCTGATCTTGGCCCATTCGCTATTGATGCGTGCCACCACGGCGGGCGGAGTGCCTTTGGGCCCAAGCAAAGCCCACCAGACACCCGCATTAAAGCCAGGGATACCAGACTCGATCATGGTCGGCACTTCTGGCAAAGCGCTAGAGCGGTTGACCGAGGTCACCGCCAAAGCCCGCACGGTACCGGCGCGGATTTGCGGCATGGCCGGCACCATGTCAGAAAAGACCAATTCGACTTGCCCAGCGACCAGATCGGTCACCGCTTGTATGGTTCCTTTGTAGGGGACGTGCACCATGTCCACGCCGACGGCGGCTTTGTACATCTCGCCGCTGACATGCGATTGAATGCCCTTGCCACCAGAACCAAAATTGAGCTTGCCCGGCCGAGACTTGGCCAAGGCCGTGAGTTCAGCGACGGTTCGGGCCGGCACAGAGGGGTGAACGATGAGCACTTGCCCGGCCGAGGCCACCAGACCCATGGACTCGAAATCAGTCAAAGGATCAAAGGGCATGCGTTTGAACAGATAAGGGTTACTGACAAACACACTGCTGTTGGTGATGATGAGGGTGTAACCATCTGGGGCCGACTTAGCGACAAAGTCATGACCGATATTGGCACTGGCACCCGGTTTGTTTTCGACCGTGACGGGCTGACCCAAGACTTCGGACAATTTGCGGGCAATGATGCGGGACAAAACATCGCTGGTACCAGCCGGTGGGAACGGTGCAATCAGTTTGATCGGGCGATTGGGGTAAGACCCCTGAGCTTGCACCCACCCAGGAAAGGTGACGCAGGAGGCCATGGTGGCCAAGGTCAGGCGTCGGCGCGATGTGGAAATAGGCTGGGTCATGGTGTGACTCCTTTTAGGGGGAATGATCCATCGAATCAAGCCTGTGGGATGATGGGCAACAGCACATAAGGCTGGTGCCCAGGCCCGAAATGCAGATGGTTATTAGTATGAAACACTTCGGGCGGTCGGTCTACCGGATTTTCATGACTGAAGGGGCCAACGCCGTACATGGGTCGGGTATCAAAGGGCAAGATAACCCCCTTGTCGTCATAGCGGTAGTCTTTGCCGCGCACATTGAAGACCAGGGTATAGCCCTTGGGGATGACGATGCAGGTCGGCCAGACCTCGACATCGAGGTCGACCGCCTGTCCAGGGGTCAGCCATTGCTTTTCGTCGTGGGTGTGCCAAGGCCGATAGGGCAAGGATCGGGCCGGGTCTGTTTTGCGGTGCGAGGCGCGCAGCCAACCCAGGCCGACGGGGGTACGAGGATCGTTAGAGCCGATGAAGGACACCTCTTGGCCCTGGGGGTCGAACACCCGCACGGCCAGAAATACGTCGGCATCGCGGGTGTCACTGGACAAGCGCAGGCGTGACGCAATGGGTCCGGTGATTTCCATCGCTTGGCTCAAGGGTCCGGTGCTGAAACTCAGTCCTTCAGATCGGGTGTGGTAGCTGAGCACGGTTTGTTCGTGACACTCGTCAGGACTCAGGCGCATGCCTTGTGGATGCAAATAAAAACGGGTCCATTGGGTACGAGCCAAAGGCCATTCATTCTCGGCCCGCCAGACGAATTTTTCGCCGGGGTGACGGATGTTGAGTTGCACCTTGGGCATCTGGTCCCATCCGTTTTTTTCGCCCTTGAGGAAATAGGCAAAGAACTTTTTCTGCAAGTTCAGACCGTAGTTGGAATAAAAGTGCGAGAAATGGGTGTCGCCGTGCACCTCCAACCACTTTTGTTCTGAACCTGCGCGCAAAAATCCTTCGAAATTTCCTCTGGGATGCAAACCTACCCCGCCCCAATTGCCCGCCGACAAGACCGGGGCCTTGATTTTGGACAGGTCGGGCATGCGCGATAAGTAATCGTCATCGATCATTTCACGGTTCTGAATGCTGATGTCGCTGGCGGCCCGACGTTTTTCTAACTCCTCGTCGCTCAACGTGATGTCACCCGCCACTGATCGCCCGTTGTTGGGATTTTTTTCAGCCCGCTGGCCAACGCCATACTGAACCGACTTGACTTGGCGCAAGTACCAGCCGCCGAAGAAGTCGCTCAAAATACCTCCGTGGCGGCACAGTTCTCGGTAATAGTCTGAAGACCCTTCCCAAGCACACATGGCCGCCAAATGGGGCGGTTGCAATGCGGCGGTTTGCCACTGGTTCATGGCGTAATACGAGATGCCATTCAGACCCACTTTGCCATTGCACCAGGGTTGCGTGGCAGCCCACTCGATGCACTCGGCCTGATCTTGGGCTTCAAGAGCGCACCAGACATCGAGAAAGCCCTCGGAGTTGCCGGCCCCTCGCGAGTCGATGCGCACGCACACATAGCCGTCAGGGACCCATTTTTCGGGATCGACCAATTCCCAACTCTGGTACTTGTTGCTGGTGCCCTGGGCCACCTCTGGGTAGGCGGTGACCATGCGGTGCCAGGCGGTCTTGTAACCCACTTGGAAGGGTAGGCCTTTGGCATAAGGACCATAGGTGAGGATGGCGGGGAACTGGCCCGCTTGCGGCGGACGAAAGATATCGGCGCGCATGGTGACGCCGTCGCTCATGACAATGGGCACGTCCCACTCGATGATCATGCCGTCTTTTTCTTCTATCAGTGTGTTCATGGTGATGCTTTAAAGTGAGGAATCTGATGTGGCCAAATTGGGCAAATCGACCCAGGCCCGTTGTTGATGGCTGCGTTGGCAAGCGTCGATGAGTTGCAACCCTCGGGCACCAGCCAGGAATGGTGCTGGAAATTCACAGCCCACCAGGACATGCGCCAGAAATTGTTCCCAACCCAGGCGATAGGGGTTGCCATAGGCATCATCGTCGGGCACGGTTTGCCATTGCGCGCAGAAATTTTCGCTGCGTTCTTGGGCGATATTCCAGCTCGGCTTGGGGGTATCGCTCAAGCTTTGATAGCGGCAGGTGTGCAAGCCACAGACCGCTGAGCCCAGACTGCCATCGATGTGCAGGGTCAGCATGTCATCGCGGCGCAAGCGGGTCGACCAGGAGGCAAAGATCTGCACCGCGATACCGCCTTGCAAAGTCAGCATGGCCATGGCCAGGTCTTCAACGTCGACATCGTAGGACTGGCCCTGCTCGTCGACCCGTCGCGGGGTCAAGGTGCGGGGCAGACAGGTCACCGATTCGATGGGTGCGATGAGTTTCTCCAGGATATAACACCAATGAGGGTACATGTCGAGGATCAGACCCCCGCCATCTGCTTTGCGGTAATTCCAACTGGCGCGCTGAGCCGGGGTGTCAAAGCCGTCAAAGACCCACCAACCGAATTCGAGTTTGACCGACAGCACGCGCCCGATGGCTCCTCCATCGAGCAATTTTTTCATTTTGTGCAAACCCGGCAAATAAAGTTTGTCTTGCACGACCCCATTGCGCAGATTGAGTTGTGTCGCCAGAGTATGCAGGGCAAGCGCTTGTTCCAGCGTGTCGGTCAAGGGTTTTTCGAGGTAAACATGTTTGCCTGCCCGCAGCGCCTGCGAGGCGCGTTCGAATCGGCCCGCCGTGGCCGAAGCGTCGAAATACACCGTCACCGATGGATCGGCCAAAGCGCTGGCGCGATCGGTGCTCCAGGCCAAACCCAAAGCCTCAGCCTGGGCTTTGGTTTTTTCGGTGCTACGCCCCAGCAATATGGGCTCAGGCATACAGCGTGCGCCATTGGGCAAGACCAAGCCACCCTCCTGGCGCATCTGCATCAGGGCTGGCAGGTGCTGAGTGCGGGCCAAGCGGCCACTGGCCCCCTCGAGCAGGATTTTCAGATGGATGTCGTTCATCTCAAAGTGCAAAGGGGTGAAATGTGTAACTGCAAGGCGGGCCGTTAGCCACCCACATGACGCGGTCGTTGAGGTCCATCAAGACGGCTGCCGTGGTCATGGTTTGTTTGGCCGCAGGCTGGCTTGGGTCGGGGTGACGGCACAGGGCATGGGGGTGGCTGAAATGATCGGCCATGGCGGCTTGCATGTGCGCCATGGTCAGGGGTTGCGACGCACGGGCGAGCAACTGCCGCATCCGATGGGCCCGAAATAAAGTGCTGGGGCTGATTTTTTCCATTTGCGATTCACCATGCCCAGGGGTCAAAAAATGGTTGGAATGGGTCACCACACCGTCTTGAGGAAAAATCATCTGGTGATGATCGGGGCTGGTTTCAAAGTCGATGATCTCGCCTTCGTGGCTGCCCACCACAAAATTGGCCGAACAAGTGCGACGGGTGGCCACAATGGGCGCAATCGCTTGATCGAAGCGGCTGGCATCCAAAATCTGACGGCAGCGCATATGGAAAGGTGCGGCGTAGGGGTTGCGCCCATCGAGTGAGGAGGCCAATCCGTTTTCGACCAAGCCCAAGCCGTGTTCGTTCAGGCCCATCTTGCCACCGACGATGCCAGCCTCGGTCAGGCAGATCAAACTGGGTTTGTTGCGACGGGTGATTCGCAACACCAGATTTTGGCCGTGCACGCCGGCCAACCAATCCCAGTTTTGGCCCAACCACACATGACCGTTGGCGGTAAGTTCGGGCAGCAAACCAAAGGTGGTGCAGCCATCGGCCTCATCCACGGCGGGCGCGGGCCGGGTCATGCCCGCGTCCTTGCCGAACAACTGAAACGCGATCTCGTAGCGGGCGTTGAGCAAGGCAATCTCTTGCACACTGCGCCCGCTACCTTGCGCAATTCCCTGCATCTCGGCCGTGTATTCGGGGTCTTGGGACGACATGGATTCAAGCCAACGCTGGGCTTCACACATGGCGGCCTGATGATCGAGACCCGAGGACAGAAAGCGCTGCAAATAGGTATTTAGATTGCGCTCGACCTGGGCGGCAAATTGACGGCCATGCGCATGACCACGCTGGTGGGCATCGTCGCCGACTTGAAGCAAAGGGATGATTGGGTCGGCGTTCATTTCATGACCTGATAGAGTTCGCGGTTGAGCGTCCCCACCCAATGGGCAAAGGCATCGGACAAACGCATATCCTCGTCCCTTGGACGCGGTAAATCAATGGTATGGATGCGATGGATGCGCCCTGGCCGTGCGCTCATGAGTATGACCTGATCCGACAAAAAAACAGCCTCGGCCAGTGAGTGGGTGATGAAGACCACAGTTTTGCGATAACGCTGCCAGATTCGCATCAGCTCAAAGCCCATCCGATCGCGAGTGATTTCATCCAACGCCGCAAAGGGTTCGTCCATCAGGAGCAAGGCTGGGTCCAACAGCAAAGCGCGCGCCAGGGCGACGCGTTGCTGCATCCCCCCCGAGAGTTGATGCGGGTATTTTTTCTCAAACCCGCTCAGTCCCACCACCTCGATCAACTCGGCAACATCCAGGGTATGGCCCAGCTCGATGCCACGCTCCACGACCAGATCGCGCATGAGCCGAATATTTTTCTCGACATTGAGCCAAGGCATCAGGTTGGCTTGTTGAAAAACCAGGCCTATGCGACCTGCTAGGCGCAAATCGTTGGGCGTCATGCCCTCGATACGGACCTCGCCCGATGTGGGGTTGATCAAGTCGGCCAGAATTTTGAGCAAAGTGCTCTTGCCGCATCCCGAGGGTCCGACAATGGACACAAATGACCCACTTTCAATGTGCAGGTCCACCGATTGCAGTGCCTGAACCGGCTCGTCCAAGCCCAGTTCGTAGACTTGACTGACCTGACGGATGGAGATGCCGCTGGGCCGGTGTTGACCTGGCGCTGTATGCTCGACGTTCACTTGGCGGGCTGTTTGATCAGGTTGGCCAGGGTTTTGGATTCGTCCAAGGCCTCCACAAATTGGTTGGTGTACATGGACTGCGGCGTAGGTTTTTTGGCCAGATCACCCGCCGTGGCCATGATGTCGATGGTCGAGGCCCATTTGTCATTGGTCATCAGACCAAAACGGGTGGCGTAGTCGCCATTGTTGTAGATGTCGTAAATCATGCGCAATTTGCGTGACTCGAGTTTGAGGTCGCGATCGGGCGACACCTTGACCACTTCTTTCATCGCTTCTTCGACATTGCCATGGGTCCAGATCAGGCTTTTCAGGGTGGCCCGGACAAAGCGTTTGACCAGATCGGGGTTTTTCTTGATCAGGTCTTCGTGGGTGTAAATGTGGGTACCGTACAAACGCACACCATAGTCCCGGATTGGGAAAACTCGCACCGGAAAGCCGCGAGCTTCCAAGGTCAAAGCTTGGCCATACGCAAAACCGAACAAGGCATCCACTTGGCCTGCGGCCAGCATCTGAACTTCGGAGCCACGTGCGACTGAGACGAATTCGATGTCTTTGCGGCTCAGGTTGCCAGCCTTGAGCATGGGGTCGATCATGGCGGGCACATTGGTCTGGAACCAGGCGAGTTTCATGCCTTTCATCTTGGCGGGCGAGTCTATACCCCCTTTGGCCAGGGTGACCACGGCAAAGGGGTTATCGGGTTGGTCCATCATGATGGACACAATGGGCAAGCCGCTGGATTTGGCCTTGACAAAAGAGTCGATGTTGCCGACACCGAACTGCTCTTTGCCAGTGCCGATCAAAACCTCGTTTTGTTGCCCGGCGGCTGGGGGCCGTATTTCAAGATCGATGCCTTCTTTCTCATAAAAGCCCTGCGCTTTGCCGCCGTAGTACTGGGCATGCATGCCCCAGGCCGAAAAATTGATGCGCATCACCACTTTGTCCATGGCCCATGAAGGCGTGAAACAAGCCGATGCCAGAAATGCGAGGCTCGCCAGGAGGATGAGATGCAATGATTTTTTCATGATGAAAACCTATCTTCTAAGTCAGTGGCTGTGAATCTGGACACTGCGCCAGGAAATGCGTTGCTCCAGAAAAGACATGAGAGCGAAAAATGAAGTGCCGATGATGGCCAGAGCCAAAATGGCGGCAAAGGAACGGGCCGTATTGAAATTGAAACTGCCGGACAAGACCAAATAACCCAAGCCACTGGAGGCGGCCAACCATTCGGCAACGATGGCCCCCAAAACCGCCAGGGTGGTGGCAATTCGCAAACCAGCAAAGATGTAGGGCACGGCATACGGCAAGCGCAGCCTCAACAGCAACTGACGCTCGCTGGCGGCGACCGAACGAAACACCTCAGTCAAGCCACGGTCCACTTCCTTGAATCCGGTCATGGTGTTGATGACGATGGGGAAAAAAGCGATCGACATGACGACCAAAATTTTGGAGCCGGCCCCGGCCCCGACCCAAACCAGAATAAGGGGTGCGATGGCGATTTTGGGCACGCTTTGCAGGCCGACAAACAGGGGCATGATGAGACGCTCGAACAAGGGAAAGCGTATCATCAGGGCCGACACCATGAGCGCAAAAATGACCGCACAGACATAGCCCGACAAAATCGAGCCGATGGTCGAGAGGGAGTGCTTCTGAATGAGGTCCCATTCCTCGATGGTCAAGGCCAGCACCTGACTCGGGGCTGGCAATAAAAATTGGGGGATATCGAAGGCATGGACCAAGGCCTCCCAAAGCGCGCCCAGCACAAGCAACAGCAGCCAGGTGCTGTAGCGCTCGATCCAAGATGCCGCCCCAGCGCGGGAGGGCTTGGTCGCTTGGGTGGTATGGGTCGACATCAGATGGATGGATCCTGAACGCCCTGGGTCAGGGCAACAACACCCTAAACCATAAACGAGGGCGGGTATTTTTGACCTAGGGAAGTTACCAATCTATCAATAAGACCGGTGCAACTTGGTATCTCAGCGACATGGGCGCTTGCCCATCGCATCGGTCTTGGCCATACTTGGACACCCCCCAATCGACCCGGCCATTGCCCATGAAGCAGCACATTGTTTGTCTGACGTTTGATTTCGATGCCCAATCTGGGTTCATCTCGCGCGGCTTAACCACGCCAACGCCGATTTCACGCGGCGAGTTTGGTGTGGTGGCCTCGCGCCGGATTCTGGATTTTTTGCGGCGTATGGGCCTACCCAGCACCTGGTTTGTGCCAGGTTTCACCATCGAGTCTTACCCGCAAGCTTGCGAACGCATCGTTGCCGAAGGGCACGAAATTGGCCACCACAGCTGGGCCCATATCGTACCGGCCAGCCAAACGCTAGAGGAAGAAAGCGCCGATTTTGAACGGGCGCAGGCCTCGATCCGACGCCTGACTGGACGCGGTGCGGTCGGCTACCGATCGCCAGCCTGGGATCTGAGCCCCAACACATTGGACCTGTTGCTGCAGCATGATTTTTTGTACGACAGCAGCCTGATGGGCGACGATTACACGCCCTATTTCGCTCGCCGAGGTGATCGGGCTGAGTTGGGGCACCCCTTTCATTTTGGGACTCCGACCCGAATTCTGGAAATGCCGATCAGCTGGACTCTGGATGATCATCCGCATTTTGAATACATGCGCTGGCAAAACACCGTGATGCCCGGTTTGCAATCACCCAAAACAGTGATGCAAGGCTGGTATGACGAGTTTTGCTATATGCAAAAGACCACCGAGCGCGGTATTTTGACCTACACCATGCACCCCTATGTG
Organism: uncultured Bordetella sp.; assembly: GCA_964390775.1. GTDB lineage: Bacteria > Pseudomonadota > Gammaproteobacteria > Burkholderiales > Burkholderiaceae_C > Limnohabitans. The sequence continues at coordinate 1,554 of CAYMJT010000031.1, read as the reverse complement.
ATCGGCCGTGGCTACCGGATGTTGTGGATGGAGGACTGGGTCGAACGACTGCAAAAGGCCGGGGCGATCTTCATGACCATGGAGCAGGCCGCTCTGGAGCACCTGAAAACCAGCCCTTGATCGAACAGGTTCAGACTTTGGAGATGGCGTCACGCAGTTGCATGACGGCCATCACCATGCCGCCATACAAAAACACATTGGTGCCCAGCACGATACCAATCAAAAATTTGTTGATCATGCTCATGGTCGAGGCCACGTTTTGCTCTGCCGATTCGCGCATGCTGCTGGCCCCACGCACCAACTCGGTGGCGAAGTCCGCTTTGCCACGACGCACCGTGGTGGCCAAGCTCTGCAGCACGGGGCCGCTCAAGATGGACTCAAAAGCGCGGATGTACTCGCCAGGGTTGCGGCGCAGGATGGCCATGCACTGTCGGATGCGAAAACGCTCCCATCTTTTACCGCGCTAAGCCACTAATTCGAGCGAGACCAGCAGTTCATTACCGGTGTTGATTAAGATTGCGATGTTGGCGACACCTGCCACAACCGTGTGGGTGATTTTGGCACTGGCCCATCTTGACCTAGATCTCGCGTAACCTGTCCGCGATTAACTCGAGCTTTGATCGAACGACTTTTGGCATAACTTGATCCTTTCGAAAGATAAAACACTCATTTTTCTCACTCGGAAATGATAATTTTTAAAACACTGGTGAGTTTTTTAGCATTAAGCCTCGAACCGACGACGTGAAATAGCTGCGATACCATGTTGATCGAGATGGCGCTGAATAGGCCAGTTCAAGGCCTGCAAGGCGCGACGCCGGGCTTGAACCTGCCAAGGCACACGGGGGCCGAGGTCGGCCAGAGTGCGCGCCCATGGCGGCAATAGATCGAGCGCCGCACCCAGCACCCATTGCATAAAAGGGCGATCGAGGGGCTCGACCGGATAGGCCTGGACCACCCGCCAGATTTCGCGACTGCGGTCGTCCCAGGCCAGTTCGGGCTGGTACGCTTCCAAAGCGTCATCGACCCCGGCACAGGTCGTGGGCAGATAATGCGCGCCCAGGCGATGCCCGATGCGGCACATCTCGGCCATGTATTGGTCGCAGGCGCTGGGCCTCAAGGGGCTAGGGCTGAGGTGTTGATAGGCGTTTAAAAAGGCCTGAACTTCGGCCAGATGTACCCAGCGAATCAGATCGGGGGCATTGGCGACATAGGGCAAGCCCTGGCGGTCATGGCCCTTGATTTGGGCGTGGATGCGGTTGACCCGATCAATGGCAGCCAGGGCCAACTCGGTCGGGCCATAGGTGGTGCAGGCCACGAAGTAGGCGGTGCGCCCCAGACGGGGCTTGAGTTGCTGCTGAAAATCAGAATGGTCCCAAACGGCCGCCAGGGCCCTAGGGTGCAGGCTTTGGACCAAAAGAGATGACAAGCCGCCGACCATCATGGCGGTGAAGTGCGCGTGCACTCGCCAAGCCACCGAGTGGGGGCCCAAGAGGCCCGGATCGCCCTGCGCTTGGGCAAAAGGCTCGAGCGAAGCGCTGGAACCGGTCAGCTCTT
>CAYMJT010000030.1:0-22863 GCA_964390775.1 uncultured Bordetella sp. | reverse complement strand
GTCAGTTCGGCGCCATCTTGCTGCAACTGGCGGCCGACCTGGAGGCCGACCATCAATTGCGGCACAAGGTGTGGGCGGCGCTCTTATACCCCGCGGTGGTGTCAGGGGTGGCTTTTTTGATTGTGTTGTTCTTGCTGGGCTCGGTGGTGCCGCAAATTGCCCAGGTGCTGACCCAAAACCAGCAAGAACTACCCGACTTGACGGTGTTCATGTTGGCCCTCTCCAGCTTGGTGCGTACCGCAGGTTGGCCCTTGGCCCTGTTGGCGGTGCTGGTCTTTTTCATTGGGCAACGGCTGCTCAGACAAACAAACCTGAGGCGGCGCTGGGATCAGGCCTGGCTAAACCTGCCTGGCGTCGGGACTTGGTTGCGCAACTACCATGCAGCCCGCCTGGCCAGCACCTTGTCCTCGCTGACCCGTGCGGGGGTGCCGATCTTAAAAGCGCTGGCGGCGGCGGCCGCCACCGTACCCAATCTGGCTTTGCGCGAAGACCTGGAACGCGCCAGTGAAATGGTGCGCGAGGGCGCGCCCCTGGCCGTCGCCTTGACGCACCAAGGCCGTTGGCCGCGCCTGTTGGCCATGTTCGTTCGCTTGGGCGAACAGACCGGGCAGCTGCCGCAGATGTTGGCCCAAGTCGCCTTGCAATTGCGCGAGCAGGTGCAACGACGCAGCTTGCAGTGGGCCACCTTGCTCGAGCCCTTGCTGATTTTGCTGATGGGGGGCGTGGTCATGCTGATCGTGCTGTCGGTCATGCTACCGATTTTGCAGCTCAACCAAATGGTGAGGTGAGGCATGGGCGTGAATCTAGCCAATCAATTGGTGGTGGCCATCTCGTCTCGCGCCCTGTTTGATTTTGAAGAAGAAAACCAGGTCTTCGAGAGCGCCGACGACCACGCTTATATGCAACTGCAATTGGCGCGCCTCGATGTGCCCGCTAAACCTGGGGTGGCCTTTTCGCTGGTCAAAAAATTACTGGCTTTTAACCAGGCGGGAAGCCAGCGCATCGAGGTGGTCATCTTGTCGCGCAACGACCCGGTGAGCGGCATGCGGGTGTTTCGCTCCGCCACCCACTACGGCTTGCCCATCGTGCGTGGCACCTTCACACGTGGCCGGCCACCCTGGCAATACCTCAAACCCCTGAATGCCAATTTGTTTTTATCGGCCCATTTGCCCGATGTGCGCGCCGCCCTCGATGCTGGGGTGCCGGCAGCCCAGGTCTACCCACAGGCCGCGCACGCCTCGGACCGCCACCCGAACGAGGTCCGCATTGCTTTTGACGGCGACGCGGTGCTGTTTTCTGACGAAGCCGAACAGGTCTTCCAGGCCCAGGGTCTGAACGCCTTTCAAGAGCACGAACGCGCCAACGCCCGCCGCCCGCTGACCGCGGGGCCCTTCAAACCTCTGCTCGAAGCCTTGCACCGTTTGCAGAGTCAGGGCACCGATGCCATGCGCATCCGCACTGCCCTGGTCACCGCCCGCAGCGCCCCGGCGCATGAGCGCGCCATTCGGACCCTGATGGACTGGCAGGTGCAAGTCGACGAGGCCATGTTTTTGGGCGGCCTGGACAAGGGCGAGTTTTTGCGCGAATTCGAACCCGACTTTTTCTTTGACGACCAGACTGGCCACATCGAATCGGCCGCCCGGCATGTGCCGGCTGGCCATGTCGCCAGCGGCATCACCAACGCCTGACGGTTTAGCCCTGCGTGCGGGCTTGCCAGCGCATCCAACCCGAAGCCCTTAAGGTGCAGGCCGGACATTCACCGCAACCATAACCCCAGTCGTGACGCAGACTGCGGTTACCCAGATAGCAGGTGTGGCTGTGCTCGACAATCAGTTGCACCAGGCCGGCTCCACCGAGGTCTTGCGCCAATGCCCAGGTCTCGGCTTTGTCGATCCACATCAGAGGTGTGTCGATCAGAATGCGCCGGTCCATACCCAGCGACAAAGCCAGCTGCATGGCCTTCATGGTGTCGTCTCGACAATCGGGATAGCCCGAGAAGTCGGTTTCACACACGCCCGTGACCAGGGCACGCAAATCACGACGGTAAGCCAAGGCGCCGGCCAAGGTCAAAAACAGCAAATTGCGCCCCGGCACAAAGGTGTTGGGCAGCCCCGACTCGCTGACCTGAAAGGCCATTTCGCGCGTCAGCGAAGTCTCACTCACCTGCCCCAAGACGGCCAAATCGAGCACATGGTCCTGACCCAAGCGCTCGCCCACCTCGGGCATGACCGCCGCGATGCGACTGAGCACCTCGAGTCTGGCCTGCATTTCGATGTGATGTCGCTGGCCGTAGTGAAAGCCCAAGGTTTCAACCCGCTGATAGCGACGCAAGGCATGGGCCAGGCAAGTGGTGGAGTCTTGTCCGCCCGAAAACAAAACCAGGGCGGTGGGGTGAAGATCGCTCATGCTTTGGGCTCCTGGGTTGGGCTGCGACGGCTCTCGCGCCGGGCAATCCAAAGGGTGGACGAGGCAATGACACAAGCCCCCAACAAGGTGTAGATGCTGGGAAGGTCACTGAACACCAACCAGCCCAACAACACCGACCACACCAAATCGAGAAAGCGCAAAGACTGGGTGGCCGAAATGTCGGTGGCCTTGAAGGCTTGTGTCATGCAGTAATGCCCCAATGAGCCCAGCACACCGGCCAGAGCAAAACCCACCCACTGGAAAAGAGTGGGCGCTTGCCAAAAATACCAGGCCACGGGCAAGCCAAACAAGCTGACCATCAGGGCCTGCCAAAACACGATCACTTTGGGCGTTTCGGTTTGGGTCAAGGCCTTGGTGATTAAAAACGAGGCCGCAAACATGGGCGAAGACAAGAGCATGATCAGGGCGTAATTGCCGTCGCTGCCGCCCAGTTTGGGGCCAACAATGATCAGCACCCCGGCAAAACCCAATAAGGCCGCGATCCAGCGATCGGTTCGCATGCGCTCACCCAAAAACCAGGCGGCGCCCAGCATGATGAAGATCGGACCCGTAAAACCCAGCGCCGTCATATCGGCCAGGCCGATGTGTGGCAGGGCCGTGAACCACAACATCAGACCCGTGGTATGCACGCCGCCACGCCAGAACTGACCCCGCAAATTACGGGGCCTCAGTTCGGCCCACCCGCCGCGCATGAATGGCAGCAACACCAGCAGGCCGCACAAATAGCGCAAAAACATCGACTGATAGACGTTCAAATCCAGGGCGATGCTGCGCACCACGGTATTGAGCAAGCACAACAACAAGCCCGAAGCCACCGCCCACATCAGGCCCCGAGTGGCCTGGCTTTGACCAGACCAAGCCCGCTGCCGCCAAAGTCGCCAGCGTTTGGTCAAAAAATGTGAACCCCCAGCCATGGCGAACATTGTAGGCAGTCGGGTACAGGCCCCAAGCCCATGCAGTCACCCATGCAAGGCAGGGTAAGATGGGCACCAGCAAACTGAAAGGTATTGATTCATGTGCGGCATCGTGGGCGCCGCCTCGCGCCTAGACATCGTTCCGGTTCTGATTCAGGGCCTGCAACGGCTGGAGTACAGGGGTTACGACTCGTGTGGCGTGGCCATCCACCAAGCCAGCTTGCCAGGTCATGGCCAGGGCCTGCACCGCGCCCGCAGCACGTCGCGAGTGTCCGAATTGATGTCACAAGTCAGCCAGGACCAGATCGCCAGCGCCACTGGCATCGCCCACACCCGTTGGGCCACCCATGGGGCGCCTGCCGTGCACAACGCCCACCCGCATTTCAGCACCGGGCCGGGTGCGACCACCGAAGCACCCGCTCGTGTGGCCCTGGTGCACAACGGCATCATTGAAAACCACGACACCTTGCGCACTGAGCTGCAAGCCCAGGGCTATGTGTTTCAAAGCCAAACCGACACCGAGGTCATCGTCCACCTGATCGACAGCCTGTATCGGGGTGACCTGCGACTCGCCGTGCAGGCTTGCACCGCCCGTTTGCATGGGGCCTATGCGATTGCCGTCATCCACCGCGACGAACCCCATCGACTGGTCGGCGCACGCGCCGGTTCGCCCTTGATCGTGGGCATCAGCGCCGGCCAGCGTTTTTTGGCCAGCGATGCCATGGCCCTGGCGGGCGTAACCGACCAGATCGTTTATCTGGAAGAAGGCGATCTGGTGGACCTCAGCCCCGACGCTCACCACATCGTTGACTCTCGGGGCCAAGCGGTGCAGCGCAGCGTGCGCACCGTTCAAGCCCACAGCGGCGCAGCCGATTTGGGGCCCTATCGGCATTACATGCAAAAAGAAATCTTTGAGCAGCCTGGAGCGGTGGCCGACACCCTGACTGGCATCGAGGGCTTCGATACCGATCTGTTTGGCCCCAAGGCCCAAGCTGTGCTCACCGACATCGACCGGGTGTTGATCTTGGCCTGCGGCACCAGCTATTACGCGGGCTGCGTGGCGCAATACTGGCTGGAGTCGCTGGCACAAATTCCGTGCCGGGTTGAAGTCGCCAGCGAATACCGATACCGTGATTCGGTGTCCCACCCCAAGACCCTGGTCGTCACCATCAGCCAATCGGGCGAAACCGCCGATACCCTGGCCGCTTTGCGCCATGCGCAAAGCCTGGGCATGCCCCACAGTCTGACCATTTGCAACGTCAGCACCAGCGCCATGGTGCGCGAATGTGAGTTGGCCTATGTGACACGCGCAGGCGTCGAAATTGGGGTCGCTTCAACCAAGGCATTTAGCACCCAACTGGCTGGGCTGTTCCTGTTGACGCTGACCCTGATGAAATTGCGCGGCAAACTGAGCCCAGCCCAAGAAACCCAATATTTGCGTGACCTGCGCCACCTGCCCGCCGCCATGCAGTCGGTGTTGGCCCTTGAACCGCAACTGATCGCCTGGTCGCAAGAATTCGCCCATAAAGAGCACGCATTGTTTCTGGGGCGTGGCACCCATTACCCCATCGCCTTGGAAGGCGCACTCAAACTCAAAGAGATCAGCTACATCCACGCCGAGGCCTATGCGGCTGGCGAGCTCAAACACGGGCCGCTGGCCCTGGTCACCAGCGCCATGCCTGTGGTGACCGTTGCGCCCAACGACGCCTTGCTCGAAAAACTCAAAAGCAATATGCAGGAAGTGCGCGCCCGTGGCGGGGTCTTGTATGTCTTGGCCGATGCTGACACCCGCATCAGCGCTGGCGAGGGCATCCAGGTCATACGCATGCCCGAACACTACGGCGTGTTATCCCCCATCTTGCACGTGCTGCCCCTACAACTGCTGGCCTATCACACCGCCTGCGCCCGGGGCTCAGACGTCGATAAACCCAGAAATTTGGCCAAGAGCGTCACCGTCGAATAACAAAGAATCACGAGCGGGTCTCTATAGCGCCACGTCTGATTTGATCACGCTCTAGTGACTCGAACAGAGCCTTGAAGTTGCCTTCACCAAAGCCTTGGTCGGCTTTACGCTGAATGAATTCGAAGAACACCGGGCCCAGCAAGGGTTGGCTGAATATTTGCAGCAGCAAGCGTTTGTCTCCTCCAGCGGTTGAGCCGTCGAGCAAAATGCCACGCGCTTGCAAGTCTGGCACCGGTTCACCATGACCGGGCAGGCGCTCTTGCAACATCTCGTAGTAAATGTCGTTGGGCGCAGTCATCAGGGGCACACCGGCCAGTTGCAGAGCATCCACGCTGGCCAACAGGTCGTCAGTGAGTAATGCGATGTGCTGTATGCCTTCGCCGTTGAACTGCATCAGAAACTCTTCAATCTGTCCCCCCCCTTGGCCTGACTCTTCGTTCAGGGGGATGCGGATCAAGCCGTCGGGGGCTGTCATGGCGCGACTGGTCAAACCGGTGTATTCGCCTTGTACATCGAAATAGCGGATTTCTCGAAAGTTGAAAATCTTGGTGTAGAAAGCTGCCCAATACGCCATGCGTCCCTTGTAGACATTGTGGGTCAGATGGTCGATCAGTTTCAGGCCGTGCCCGCGTGGGTGGCGCTCGACCCTTGGCAAAAACTCGAAGTCGATGTCGTAAATGCTCTTGCCGTCTTCAAACCGATCGATCAGGTACAGGGGGGCGCCCCCAATGCCTTTGATCGCTGGCAAGCGCAACTCCATGGGGCCGGTGGGGACGTCGATGGGTTGGGCGCCCATGCTCAATGCACGGGCATAAGCCTGGTGCGAGTCTTGGACACGGAAAGCCAAGGCGCATGCACAGGGTCCGTGCTCGGAGGCGAAGTACCCGGCCAGACTTTGGGGTTCGCGATTAACGATGAAGTTGATATCCCCCTGCCGATACAGCACAACATTTTTAGAGCGATGGCGGGCAACCAAGGTGAAGCCCAGTTTTTCGAACCAGCCCTCAATCACATCGGGGATGGGGGAAGCAAATTCAACAAACTCAAAGCCGCACAGGCCCATCGGGTTTTCAAACAGATCGGTCATGGCTCACTCACTGAGGTTCTATGCCCACTTTTTTAACCAGAGCGGCAAAGCGGTTCATTTCCGAACGAAATGCCCTTTGGGCTTGCTCAGGGCTGCTGATTTGGATCACATTGCCCTGCTTGGCCATGATGTCTTGCACCGCCGGGTCATTAAAGGCGACAGCCACCGCTTCGTGTACTTTTTTCACCTGGGTGGCCGACATGGCTTTTGGCCCAAGCACAGCAAACCAGGCGTCCACCACATAATTGGCTAACCCTTGCTCGACAAAAGTGGGAATCTCGGGGGCGGCTGGGGTGCGTGCTTCAGAGCAAACGCCGATGGCCCTGAGTGCACCCGATTTGAGGTGTTGTTGCACACTGGGCAAGGCCAGCACGGCAAAGTCTATTTGCTCACCCAACAAGTCAGTGACCATGGGACCAACCCCTTTGTAGGGAATATGGCGGGCTCTGACTCTGGCCTCGTCTAAAAACATTTCAGCCCCCAGGTGCAAGATGGTGCCGGTCCCGCCCGAACCAAAGTTATAGCCATCGGGTTTGGCTTTCAAGGCCGCAATCAGTTCCTTGCTGTTTTGGACATTGAGTTTTTTGGGGTTGACCACCAACACCATGGGGGTGCTGCCCAGTACAGCGATGGGGGTGAAGTCACCGGGCATATCGAACGGCAAGGCTTTCATGACGCTCGGAAAAATCACCACATTGTTGGAGACCACCGACAAGGTATGCCCATCTGGGGCGCTCTTGGCCAGGGCCTGCAATCCGATCACGCCACTGGCGCCCGCTTGGTTCTCGACCACCACATTGACGCCAAAGGCTTTGGATAAGGCGGGCGCGGCCGCGCGGGTGATGGCGTCGATGCCCGAGCCAGTGGCGTTGGGCAAAACGAATTTGACGGCCCGCTCGGTCTGGGCCCAAGCCGGCAATGGCCTTAAGGCCAGCAAGGACTGCACCGTTGCACAGGCCAGTCCGATCAGGCAGGTGCGGCGGGTGGGGTGGGTATTCATGGGACTGCTCTCCTGGTTTTGAAAGAAGGGGGACTTCATGCCACAGCGCCTTGCGCCCGCAGGTCGGCAATGTCTGTGGCTGTCAGTCCCAGCTCGCGCAGCAAGTCATCGGTGTCTTGTCCTTGTTGCGGAGGGTGCTGGCGCACCCCTAAACGCTGGCCATCCAGCGTCAAAGGCAGCAAGGCGGCGCGCGCCATTTGGCCGGCCTTGGGGCCGTCGGTCAGCCGCACATCGGCCAAACCGCCAGTGGCCTGCAAATGCGGGTCATCGAACAATTCTTCGGGTTTGGCGATGGGCGCAAAAGGCAATCCGGCCGCTTCAAACAGACGGGCCAGTTCGTCAGCGCTGTGACTCTTGAGCCGCTCGCGCAAAACAGGCAACAAAGTGGGGCGCATTTCGACCCGGGCGTTGTTGGTGGCATAGCGCGGATCGGCCTTCAAGTCGGTAAAGCCCAAGATATCGCAAAAGGTGTTCCACTGGGCATCGCTGACCGCCGACAAAAAGATTTGCTCGTCGTTTTTCACCGTGAACACATCGTAAACCGCCCAAGCCGAGATCCGATTCGGCATGGGCTCGGCGGCAACGCCCGTGATGGCGTATTGCAGCATGTGCTGGCCGACCAAAAACACATTGTTTTCAAACAAGGCGGCTTGGACCTCTTGACCTTTGCCCGTGATGCCACGCTGTATCAGGGCCCCCAACACACCGATGGCACCAAACATGCCGCCCATGATGTCGTTGACGCTGGTGCCCGCACGCAGCGGGTCGCCGGGTCGGCCCGTCATATAGGCCAGTCCGCCCATCATTTGCACCACCTCGTCCAAGGCGGTGCGGTGGTCGTACGGCCCCGGCAAAAAGCCTTTCAGGCTGGCATAGATCAGGCGCGGATGGTGGGCCGACAAACTGGCATGGTCCAAGCCGTATTTGGCCATGGTGCCGGGTTTGAAGTTCTCGGCCACCACGTCCGCGGTGGCGCACAAGCGTCTGGCCAGTGCTGCGCCTTGCGGGTGTTGCAGATTGATCCGGATGCTTTTTTTGTTGCGGTTGAACATGGGGAAAAATCCCGCCCCTGCCCCCAACAAATGACGTGTGCGGTCACCCTCCAGCGGTTCGACCTTGATCACCTCGGCGCCCATATCGGCCAGCACCATGCCGCAAGTCGGTCCCATCACCATGTGGGTGAATTCAACGACGCGCAATCCGGTCAGTGGCCATGTTTTGTTGGGCTGATTCATGCACTGACTCTCCAAGATTGGGCTTGCAGGGTTTTGGGTAGCCCGGCTTGCGCAATGACGCCGTGCAAGCACTCGCCTTCCAACCACTGCGCCACCTGGCGGCGCAAGTCCATCAGCCGATCGAAGTCTATGCCCGTCGGTATGCCCATGCTGGCCAACAAATAGGCCAGGTCTTCGGTGGCCACATTGCCGCTGGCGCCTGGTGCGTGGGGGCAACCCCCGATGCCCGCCAGGCAGGCGTCAAATCGGGTTTCGCCGCTGTGCAAGGCCGCCATCACATTGGCCAGGCCCAAGCCGCGTGTGTCATGAAAGTGACCGCAGCCCAACTTGTCACCCACCAAGGCGCGGGCCTGAGCAAACAGCTCACCCACCTGACGCGGGTCGGCGTAGCCAACGGTATCGGCCAAGCCTACGCGATCCACCCCCAGTTCCACCGCAGCCTGCAACAATCGCAGCACTTCCTGGGCATCGACCTGGCCTTGCAGGGTACAACCAAAGGCGGTACTGATGCCCACCTCAATGCGTATGCTCGAAGCACGGGCCCGTCGCTCTTGCACCAAGGCCTCGATTTCAGCCAAAACTTGATCGGGTGTCTTGCGCAAATTGGCCAGGCTGTGCGCATGGCTGGCCGACAAAGGCAATAGCATCCAGTCGGCACCACTGTCCATGGCGCGTTGCGCCCCTTTGAGGTTGGGCACCAAAACCGACACGCTCAAGTCGGACCACTGTTTGGCATGGGCCACCAGTTCGGCGGTGTCGGCCAATTGCGGCAACAGTTGAGGGGGCACGAACGAGCCAACTTCCATTTCGCGCAAACCGGCCTCGTAGGCACCTTCGATCCATTTCAATTTCAGCTCGGTGGGCAAGATACGGGCGATGCTTTGCAACCCATCGCGCAAACCCACCTCGCGAATCACGACCCGTTCGGGCCAAATCTGCCGATTCATTGAACCCCCTCAGCGTATCCGTGAGCTTGAGCTGGCGCTTTGGCAAACCCAAAGGAAGCTCACTTCCATTTTGACACCAAAGTCAGCACTGCTTGCTTTTTGCATCCCATTTCCATTTCTCTCCCGATACCGTAATATGTCAGCACAGGAGGCCATGAACATGGGTCGTCGTCGTGCTTTAAAACACCTGCTGGGTGCAGGCTTGCTGTCTTGTGCGCCCTGGGTGCGCTCCCAAAGCGACGCCAATCTGCGTTTGTTGGTGGGGTTTGCGCCCGGAGGTGGTACCGACAGCGTGGCACGGCTCATGGCCCCGAAATTGTCCGCCCTGTTGAAACAAAACATCGTCATCGACAACCGAGCTGGCGCTGGTGGCAATATTGCCACCGAAGCTTTGTTCAAGGCTGCAGGTGATGACCATGTGTTCATGCTGGGCACCATCGGTTCGCTGGCGGTGAACCAGCACCTGATCCCGATGAGCTTTAGCCCCAGCAACGAGCTCGAGTTGATCAGCCTCGCGGTGACCTTCAGCAATGTGCTGGTCGTGCCCGAATCATCGAGCATCGCGACTTTCACCGATTATTTGCGCTTGGCTCGCGAACCCAACACCCGGCTGGCGTTTGGCTCATCGGGCATCGGGAGTGCCGGGCATTTGGCGGGTGAGATGCTCAAGCACATGGCGGGTTTGCAATACCAGCATGTGCCCTACCGTGGCGGGGCCCCCGCCATGGCCGATTTGCTGTCGGGCGTCCTGCCCTCGATTTTTTCGACCCCGTCCGATGCCATCCACCACATTCAGGCGAAAAAGTTGCGCGCCTTGGCCACCACCGGGGCCACTCGCAGCGAGTTTTTGCCTGATGTGCCCACCGTGGCCGAATCGGGGTTTGCCGACTACGAGGCCTTGAACTGGTATGCCTATGCCGCCCCTCCAAAGGCCCGCGCGGACACCCTGCGTCGCCTGCATGCGGCCATCACCGAAACCCTGCGCGACTCGGGCATCGTGGCCCAACTGGCCAAAATGGGCATGAAGGCCACCCCCAGCAGCATCGAACAAACCACCCAATACGCCCGCCGCGAAAGCGACAAATGGGCCCAGGTCATCCGCCAGGCCCGCATCAAGACCTCGGGGGCCTAGGGAAGACTTCCCTCGCTCAAGATTTTTTCTTGCTGGGCCGCTTCCAGTTGTTGACACTCATCTGTTTGGCGCGCGCCACCGTCAAGGCTTGCTCGGGGGTGTCTTTGGTGATGGTCGAGCCCCCGCCGATGGTGCCCCCCGATCCCAAGCGCACCGGGGCCACAATGACGCAATTGCTACCCACATGCACCTGGTCTTCGATGATGGTTTGATGCTTGTTGACACCGTCGTAGTTGGCGGTGATGCTACCCGCCCCAAAGTTCACCTGACTGCCCATCTCGGTGTCCCCGACATAAGCCAGGTGATTGGCTTTCGAGCCAGCACCCAGGCGAGAGTTCTTCACTTCGACAAAATTGCCTATGTGCACCTCGGGGCCCAAATGAGTGCCCGGTCGCAAGCGGGCGTAGGGACCAACACGGGCCCCGGCACCCACTTGCACCCCTTGGGCTTGGCCTTCGATGTGGGTGAAGGGCAGAATTTGCGCCCCAGCGGCGATCTGACAATCGGCGAGTACGCAGTGGGCACCCACCCGCACGCCGTCGCCCAACACCACACGCCCTTCAAAGATGCAGTTGACATCGATTTCCACATCTTGCCCGCAGTGGAGCTCACCACGCAGATCAAAGCGCGCCGGATCGAGCAATCGCACCCCTTGCGCCATGAGTGGCTCGGCCTGCCGGCGTGGGAAGAGCCGCTCCAGCTCGGCCAGTTGCGCCGGGCTGTTCACGCCCGCCACTTCGGACAGATCGGGGCAGTCGACCGTGACCACGGGCACACCGTCGGCCACCGCCTTGGCGACCACATCGGTGAGGTAGTACTCGGACTGGGCATTGCGGTTGTCCAAGCGCGCCAACCAGGCCCGCATCAGGTGGGTCGGGGCGGCCATGATGCCGCTGTAGACCTCGGTGATTTTTTTCTGCGCCTCGCTGGCATCCTTTTGCTCGACGATGGCGCGCACAGCCCCCCCTGCATCGCGCACCACTCGGCCATAGCCGCTGGGGTCAGGGGGGCTGACAGTTAACAGGGCCAGGTGCTGGTGGGCACAGGCCTGCGTCAGACGTTGCAGGGTGGCGACGCTGGTCAGCGGCACATCGCCCGACAACACCAGCATCACCCCGTCGTCGGGCAAATGGGGCAGGGCCTGCATGACCGCATGACCGGTGCCCAGCTGCGGCTCCTGACGGGCAAAGCCCAAGGACGCATCGGGGTTGGACTGACGCAACAGGGCTTCGACCTGCTCGGCGCCGTAGCCCGTGATGAAGATCCGATGCCGGGCTCCCAGCGCAGCCGCCGTCATGGCGACGTGCTGCACCATGGCCCTACCCGCCAAAGGCTGAAGGACTTTGGGCATACTGCTTTTCATGCGGGTGCCTTTACCCGCAGCCATTACCACCACATCGATTGCCGTCATGGTCATCTCACATCGTTTTAGGGCGATTATCCGCCAGCACTGGCCCCGCATGGAACGGGTCGGTTTGAAGCGCATGATTCTGGCGCTGACGGTGTTGGGCCTGAGCGCTTGCAGCCTGATCGAGACTGGCTACCAGCAAAGCCCCTGGCTGGTGCAGTGGTGGTTGGGCAAACAACTCGATCTGGACGGCGCACAGAGCCAAGCCTTGCGGGCCGATCTGCGGTCTTTGCTGGCTTGGCACCGCCAAAACCAGCTGCCCCAGATCAACCGTTCGGTCCAGGGTTTGATCGAGTGGACTTCCAGCGACTTGACGCCCGCACAAGCCTGCGCTTTTCAAGACGAGGTCTTGCAAAGCCTGACGACCCTGAGCCAACAGGCCGCCGCCCGATTGAGCCGCACGGCGCTCGGACTCAGGGCTGAGCAAATCGAGCATTTGCGCCGTTATCACGAAGACGAGAACCGCAGCTGGCGCGAAGAATGGCTGGAGGGTAGTGCGCAAGATCGTTTGCAACGGCGCATGAAGCGCGCGCTCGAGCGCATCGAAGATTATTACGGCAGTCTGGACGCCAGCCAAAAGAAGTTGCTGCGCCAAATTCTCAGCGAGTCGCCCTATCACCCGCCCACGGCTTGGGCCGAGCGTCAACGCCGGCAACGCGATATGGCCGACACCTTGGAGCGAGTGCGTCTCAACCAACCCTCAGCGCCCCAAGCCCAACAGGCCATTCAAGACCTGATCGGGCGCATGATTCAACCCCCGATCGAAGCCCATCGCCAGCATGTCGTCGATAACGCTCAATTTTTGTGCACCGCCACCGCCCGAGTACACAACGCCATGCGCAGCGATCAACGCGAGCGCGCTCGTGCCAAACTGGAAAAGCAGCATCAGGCGCTCATGCGCCTGATGGCCGATAAAGATTAAACCCGCTCAGGCCTGCAAAGACTGCCACATCTCCTGATCGCGTTCGGCAGTCCAGATGCGGGGGCGACGCATGCCCGAGGCCTCGTCATAGGCACGGCTGACATCAAACGGCAAGCAGTGTTCGTAGATGAACACATGGCCAAACACGGGGTCCATCTTTTGTCGGGTGTGCGCCATGGCTCCTTTGAGATCCATTTTCTGGGCCACGGCCTCTTGGGCGCACTGGTACAGCATCTGGACCCAGCGCTGTGTGTAGTCCAGCGATCGGTTCACTTCGGCCTGACCCTTCATGGCCACGCCACGACCCGGGACGATGGCCTCGGCCTTGAGTGCGCGCAGGGCCTCGAGCGTGGCAGGCCATTCTTGCAAATGCGCATCGCCCGTGTAAACACCGGCCTCGTATTCGACCAGATCGCCACTGAACAGCACCTTTTCCTGCTCGACCCAGGCGATGGTGTCGCCCTGGGTGTGGCCCGGACCCGGATGCCAAATTTCAACCCACACGCCGCCCAAATCAAGACGCACGCTGCCTTGGCGACCCGCTTGACCGTCGCCCACCACCAGGGTCGGCCAGGTCAGGCCAGGCACCTCTTCGGCGCCGCGAAACAAGCGCGGAAAACGCTCCATCTCGCTTTTCATGTCCTGCGCGCCGCGCTCATGGATGAGGTCAAGAGTGCCCTTGCTGGCAATGATTTCGGTCGCCCCTTCGGCCTTGAATGCGCTGGCCCCCAGCACCCGAACGGCGTGGTAATGGGTCAACAGCACATACTTGATCGGCTTGTCGCTGATGGTGCGAATTTTGGCGATCAGATCACGCGCCATCGATGGCGTGGCGGTGGCATCGCTGACCAAAATGGCCTTGTCGCCTATGATCACGCCCGAGTTCGGGTCACCTTCGGCGGTGTAAGCCCAGCAGTGGGCGCTGAGTTGCTCAAAGGTGATTTTCTTTTCGGCCACATCGGCCTGACTGGCAAAGGCTTTGGACATCGGGTCTCCGTCTTTAAAGTGTTCTGCAGTTCATTTTACTCAGGGGATATCGTTGTTGTCAGCCGCGCTGTTCGCCTTGGGGCCGACACGACCCAAGCGGGCTTTAAGCGATTGCGGCTGGCCACTCAAGATGGCTGCGTACAGGGTCGTGTTGGACAAGACTTTTTTGACATAGTCGCGGGTTTCGTTAAAAGGCACGTTTTCGGCCCAGATGGCCGCCTCCAGGTCGGGGCCTTGTCGCCACTTGCGAGGCCGGCTGGGGCCGGCGTTGTAGGCCGCCGCCGCCAGCGGCATGGCGCCGTCGAAGTGATCGAGCACGATTTTCAAGTAGCCGGTTCCGATCGCAATATTGGTGTCACGCTGGTTGATTTGCTCGGGCTTGAAGCCGTCGAGCCCGATTTTTTTCGCCGTCCACTTGGCCGTGGCCGGCATGACCTGCATCAGGCCCGAGGCACCCACATGCGAGCGCGCGTCCATGATGAAGCGGCTTTCTTGCCGAATCAGACCGTAGACATAGGCAGGGTCGATACCGATCTCGCGACTGCGCTTTAAAACAGCGTCTCGAAACGGCATGGGGAACGATAGCTCGACATCGGTCAGCTCACGCATACGTTCACTGGTGTTGATGCAACGATCCCAGACTTGCTGCTCGCAGGCCAGTGCCGCGGCCGCCAGCAGTTCCCGATCGGTCATGCGCCCCAACTGGCCCTGCGCATTGACCAAGTGCGCGCCGTAATTCCACTCTCGCACACCCTCGGGCCGCAGTCCGATGGCAATGGCGTAAAGGGCTCGCTTCAGGCTGGGGTTTTGGCGGGCTTGCGCCATTTCGGCCTCGGTGGGCGCTTCAGGCCTCGAAGGAGTGAGCACCTTGCGTCCCAATTCCTCGAGCGCCAATTGCTCATAAAAACCACGCACACCCGCCAAACCCTCCAGCGCACTCAAGGCCAGGTGGTTCGGTGGGCCATCGGCCGGATGCAAGGCCAACTCGGCGCGCGCCAACCAATACACCCAGGCCGGATCTTGGCGGGCCGCCGGGGTCATGGCCCGAATGGCGGCTTGCACCTCGGCCCAAGCGGGTTTGGTGCCTGCACGCAATGCGGCACGGGCCATCCAGGCCAACATATCGTCGCTCAGGTCGGTCAGTGGATGAATTTTTTTGTAGTGCGCCAAAGCGTCATCGTCCAGGCGCATGGCAGCGAGTTTGCCCAGCAGGCCCGACACCCAATGCCGTTGCTCGGCGGTCAATACCGGCTGCCAGATGGTGCGAAACAATTTGTCGGCCAAGGCCGCGTCGGTGCCCGCCAGCCGAATGAGTGCCAGTACCGCCAATTCGTTCGAAGCCTTGCGGGGGTTGGCCGCGTATTGGCCCAACCAGCGGCTGGGTTTGGCCCACCAGTCGTTCAGGCTTGCGCTCGACTTGGCCTGCACGATTTCCAGCGCCTGCCTGGTGGCCTTTTGGCGCCCGGCCTCGGCCGCCAGTCGGGCCTTGCGCCATACCTGCAAGGGGCTGAGTTGGCGAGCGTCAAACAGGCGATCGGCGGCCAGGGCGCAGCCCTCGTCGGCTTCGCGCTGAGCCATCCAAAGTCGATAAGTTTCTTCGCTCAAATCCGCCCTGGCTTTGGGGCCCTGACGTAAAAAATCTACCAGGTTCAAATAACATTGAACCTCGCGATCATCGCGCATTCGGTAGTGCACATGCTCGTCGGCCATCGTGGTCCAGTCGCGCCGACTGCCCAGCAACAACAACCAGTCGTTGCGCAAGCGATCTTCCTGATAACTATGCGCGTAACGGCTTAAAAATTGTCTCACTTCGGTCTCGGACGCCTGGTCCAGACGCACCCGCAACTCCCAATAAGCCGCCCATGGCTCCAAAATATGGCCTCGGGCCTGGGGCAACAACTGGGACAGTTTTTTGGCATCGCCACGCTTGAAGGCGCTGGCCATGTCCACAATCACCGCGTCGGCGGCGCTGTGGGATGCCGCACTTTGGGCCCATGCTGGCCCGCTCAGGGCCAAGCACAGCGACCAGGCCCCCCATCTCAAAGCAAAGTTCAACACCAGTTCACTTTCAAATCAAGTCACCAGCCCCGATTATCATGTGGGAATCGACAACCCTTAGCCTCGCGATGGCACTGCTGGTCCACCATGTCCAAATCCATTGATCGCCAAAGACTGATCCAAGAGCGCTTGTCCATGCCCGGTCGGCTGCAAAAAGCCGAACAACTGCAACAAGTGATGCGCATCTGGCTGGTGGGGCGACCCGACACCATCATTGGAGCCTATTGGCCCATCAAAGGCGAATTCGACCCCTTGCCCGCCCTGCACCGCTGGAAAGAGGACGGCGAGTTGCTTGATCAGCCCTTGCGCCGGCGCATTGCCCTGCCGGTGGTCAACCGCCAACACAAAACCCTGACCTTTCACGTGTGGTACCCCGGTTGCCCCATGGAAGAAGACGCTTACCAAATCCCCAAACCCAAAGACACCGAAGTGGTGATGCCGACCCTGCTCTTTGTGCCCTGTCTGGGCTACGGCCCAGGTGGCTACCGGCTGGGCTATGGCGGTGGCTTCTATGACCGCACCTTGGCCACCTTGCAGCCACGCCCTTGGACCGTTGGCCTGGGCTATGGCATGGGCTTCGTCCCCGACTTCGAACCCGAAGCACACGACGTACCCTTGGACGCCATCTTGAACGAATACGGCACGGTCTGGCCGGTCTGAAGCATGGCACGCCCCAAGTCCGCCAGCCACGATCTGAAACGCGATGCCATTCTGGATTTGGCCGCGCGTTGCTTTGCCGAGCGCTCGTACCATGCCGCCAGCATGAATGACATTGCCGAGGCGGGAGGCACCTCAAAAGCCCGGCTTTATCACTACTACGAAAGCAAGGAAGCCATTTTGTTCGACTTGCTCGACCGCCACACCCAGCGTTTGCTGGCCATCGTGGGCGAAACCGAGGCAGCAGCCCAGCGCATGCGTCTCGATGAGCGGGCCGCTTTGCACGAGTTGATCCGACGCTTTCTGCTCGAGTACCAAACCTCGGGCACGCGCCACAAAGCCTTGCTGCACGATGTACCGTTTTTGGGCGACGAACAACGTCAAATCATCTTGGCCCGACAACGTGATGTGGTCGCTGCTTTCACGCGTTTTTTGCACCGTGCCTACCCAGATCGGGTGAATCGGAGCAATTCCACCGCACTGACCATGATGGTGCTGGGCATGATCAACTGGACTTTCACCTGGCTAAGACCAGGCGGCACCCTGAGCTACGTCGATTTTGCCGAAGAGGTCATCCGCACCCTAGAGCGCGGCTTGAATTGAGCATCGTCAGTCATTCACTCTTGCAGCGACCACATTTGGGCATAGCGCCCGCCCAGACGCAGCAGTTCCTCGTGCCGACCGCGTTCAGTCACAACGCCGTCGTCCAGCACCAGAATCTCGTCGGCATGCACGACCGTCGATAGGCGATGCGCGATCACCAGGGTGGTGCGGTCTTGGGCCACCCATTCGAGTTCGGCCTGAATCGCGCGTTCGTTGGCGGTGTCCAGGGCCGAGGTGGCTTCATCCAGAATCAAAATCGGCGGGTCTTTGAGCAGTGTGCGGGCAATCGCCACCCTTTGCTTTTCGCCACCCGAGAGCTTTAACCCGCGCTCACCCACGGGCGTTTGCAAGCCCAAGGGGGTTTGTGCGACAAACGCATCCAGCCGAGCCGAACGCACCACCTGCTCAATCTCGGCACTGGTCGCCCCCGGGCGACCATAAGCGATGTTGTAAGCCAATGTGTCGTTGAACAACACGGTGTCTTGCGGCACGATACCGATCGAGCGGCGCAGCGTGTCTTGCTGCACCTGCCGGATGTCTTGCCCGGCAATCAGCACCGCCCCTTGCTGAACATCATAAAAGCGATACAGCAAGCGGGCCAACGTCGACTTGCCAGCCCCAGAGGGCCCGACCACGGCCAAGGTACGACCCGCAGGAATGCTGAAATTCAAGCCCTTCAGGATCGGACGCTGGGGGTCGTAGCCAAAGACCACATCGCGAAACTCGACCGACGGCGGCCCTTGCAATCGCAGGGCTGGGGCATGGGGAGCGTCGGCCACCTCGCGCTCTTTTTCCAGCAAATTGAACATCCGATCCAGGTCGGTCAGGCTTTGCTTGATCTCGCGATACAAAACCCCTAAAAAATTGAGCGGGATATAAAGCTGAATCATGAAGGCATTGATCATGACCAGATCGCCCAAGGTCATGCGGCCATCGATGACCCCTTGGGTGGCGCGCCAAAGCATGGCCACCAGGGCTACGCTGATGATCAACTGTTGCCCGGTATTGAGCAGACTCAAGGAGGTTTGCGATTTAAGTCGGGCTTTGCGCAGGCGCTGCAAGCTTTCATCGTATCGGCGCGACTCAAAGGGTTCGTTATTGAAGTATTTCACCGTCTCGTAGTTCAACAAGGAATCAATGGCACGGGTATGTGCGGCCGAATCAAACTCGTTCGCCTGCCGCCGAAAATGGGTGCGCCACTCGGTGATAGAGACCGTGAACACGATATAGAGCACGAGTGCGACCAGGGTGATGGCGGCAAACCCCAGGTCGAACTGAATGGACAAAATAGTCAGAACCAGGACCATCTCGATCAGGGTCGGCACCACACTGTACAAAGAGTAGGAAATGAGCGATTCCAGTCCACGCACACCTCGCTCGATATCGCGCGTCATGCCGCCCGTCTGCCGGTCAAGGTGAAAGCGCAAGCTCAAACCGTGCAGGTGTTCAAAGGTCTCGAGGGCGATTTTGCGCGAGGCCCCCTGGGTGGCTTCGGCAAACACCAGTTCACGCAACTCGGTAAAAAACGACACCCCGAAACGCAGCAATCCATAGCCCAGCAACAGGGCCAGCGGAACCAGCAGCACAGCGACCGGGTCACCGGCCTTGGGCGTCATAGCGTCCACCAGTTCTTTCAAGACCATGGGCACGCCCACGTTCGCGAGTTTGGCGGCCACCATGAAGGCCAGGGCCAGGCCAACGCGCCATTTATAGGCCCACAAATAGGGGAACAAGCGGGTCAGGATCTCGGTATCCGGACGGGTGCGAGGGGCTTGTGGCCCAGGGGCGCCGTGCGCGCCTGCGGTGATGGCGGGTCTCATGGGTGAAAATACAGTCTGCTTCGCCCCTTGGCGAAGAGGAGGCATTGTCCCATGAGCTCGACCAGCACCAACACCCCCTTGCCAACCGACCGTGAACTGGTCATGAAAGTCATCCCCATGCCCGCCGATTGCAATGCCAATGGTGACATCTTTGGCGGCTGGGTCATGGCCCAGGTGGACTTGGCCGGCGCCGTGCTACCCGCGCGACTGGTGCAGGGCCGCATGGCCACGGTGGCGGTCAATGAGTTCATCTTCAAGCAACCCGTGCGGGTCGGCGATATTTTGAGTTTTTTCTCCAAGGTCACGCGCATCGGGCGCACCTCGGTCACGGTCAGTGTCGAGGTCTACGCAGAACGCATCCGCAGCCAAGGTCAATACATCAAAGTCACCGAAGCCCAACTGACCTATGTGGCCATCAATGAAGTAGGTCGTCCAAGACCGCTTCAGGAAACGATGTAAGCGCCCGAGCCGACCGATAGCAAGCGACCGTCGCTGCCAATGAAAGCCATGCGGGTGGAGCCTACCCTGGAGCCCAGACGCAAAACTTCGGCAGTCAACTCAAACCACTCACCGATGCCGGGGCGCAGGTAATCGATGCGCAAATCAATGGTGCCCAATTTGGCAAAACGCTCCAGGCGCTTGGCCGGCGGCTCGTCCATGTGCCGCGCCCCGATGGCGGCCATGCAGGCCAAGCCGCCCATCGCATCGAGTCCGGCGCTGATCACCCCGCCGTGTATGCGGTTGTAGCTGAAGTGACCCACCAATTCGGGCTTCATCTGAATACGGGCCTTGACCCCATCGGTCTTGACTTCGGTCAATCGCAAACCCAAAACTTGATTGAAGACGATTTTTTCCTCAAAAATCAACTTCATTCCGGCGATGAATTCGTGCTCGAACTCGCCCTTGTAGTGGTTGGTGGTCATCACCCAAGGATAACCCAGCGCAGATGTCGTTCTACTTCCCTAATTGATTTTGCTGAAATCGGGCCGACGTTTTTCAAAAAAGGCGGCAAAGGCCTCTTTTGCCGCTGGCTCTTGCAACATACGGCGAAACGACTCGCCCTCCTCGGCCATGCGCTGCGCCACCCGATCGGCCTGGCCCGATTTGAGCAAGCGCTTGGTCTCGAGCAAGGCCGAGATCGGCTTAGCGGCCAGTTTGCGGGCCCACTGTTGCGCCACCGCATTGGCTTCGGTCGGTGGCACCACCCGATTCACCCAACCGGCTTCGAGTGCGGCCTCGGCCTGAAAGGGCTCGCCCAGCAACAACGCTTCTGCCGCCCGGTGGTAACCCATCAGTTGCGGCACCAATAGGCTAGAGGCCGCTTCGGGGCATAGGCCCAGATTGACAAAAGGCATGGAAAAAGCGGCGTTGTCGCCCGCCACCACCAAATCGCAATGCAACAACATGGTCGAGCCGATGCCCACTGCCGGGCCACTGACCGCCGCCACCAAGGGTTTGGGGAAAGTCGAGACGGCTTGCAAGAAATGAAAAACCGACGAGTCAGCGCCTTGCGGGGGTTGATTCATGAAGTCGGCCAAATCGTTACCGGCGGAAAACACGGTTTCATGGCCCTGTATCAAGACCACCCGAACTGCTGGGTCCTGGGTGGCCTGTTTCAGGGCGCGTGCCATCTCGGCGTACATCGCTGCCGTGATGGCGTTTTTCTTGTCGACCCGATTCAGGGTCAAGGTCAAAACGCCTTCTTGGGTGTGCAGCAAAATTTCTTGCATGGTGCTCGTTCTCCGTTCGGAAATCAGGTCACCCCAGTGTGGGTCCAGGGGCCAGGTGGGTTTGCATCAAACGCTCAAAGCCGCCCCGGGCACGCTGCAGGGCTTGGTTTGAATTCAGAAAGCGTGCCTCGTAATGCAAGGCCAATATCAGACCATGAATTTCAAAGGCGAGTTGCGCCGCGTCGACGTCGGCCCTCAAGTGGCCCTCGTGTATGGCTTGCGACACGGCACGACGCAAGGCCTCCATCCAGACCTGAACCGAGCCGACCAAAGCGTCTCGCACCGGTCCAGGGCGATCATCAAACTCGACCGCGCCCGAGATGTAGATGCAGCCCGAGTCGATCTCGATGCTGGTGCGGCCGACCCAGTTTTCAAACAGTTGACGCAAACGGGGCAAGCCTCGGTGTGCTTTCATGGCCGGAAAAAACACCTCTTGCTCAAAGCGGTGGTGGTACTCACGAACCACCGAAATTTGCAACTCTTCGCGAGAGCCGAAATGGGCAAACACCCCCGATTTACTCATGCGCATGATGTCGGCCAAGGCGCCGATGCTCAAACCTTCCAGCCCCAGCTGGGTGGCCAGCCCCAAGGCCGCATCCACAATGGCGGTCTTGGTTTGTTGGCCTTTGGCCGACGTGCGCGACACAAGCGTGTTTGTGTTCATGACAACAACTTTCAAACGACCGTGCTATTTTGAATCAAAATCAGGGCCGTCCCCCACTGAATTAACCCGCCCTTTATGCAAGCCACTCGCATCATCGCCCTCAGACACGGCGAAACCGCCTGGAACGTCGATACCCGCATTCAAGGACAACTCGATGTTGAACTCAATGACACCGGACGCTGGCAAGCCCGCCAAGCGGCACTGGCTTTGCAAGACGAGTCCATTGACGCCATTTATGCCAGTGATTTGTCGCGCGCATTTCAGACCGCCGAAGCGATAGGCACTGCGGTCGGCCTGTCCCCAGTGCCGACCCTGGCCCTGCGTGAGCGTCATTTTGGCCAGTTTCAGACCCGAACCTGGGCCGAAATCGAATCCCACTGGCCCGAGCAAGCCCAATTGTGGCGCTCGCGTGTACCCGATTGGGCGCCCGCAGGTGGCGAGAGTTTGTTGGTCTTGCGCGAGCGTATCGCCCATGCCGTGTCCGCATTGGGGCAACAGCACCTGGGCCAACAAATTGTGCTGGTGGCCCATGGCGGCGTGATGGATGTGTTGTACAGGATGGCCACTGGTCAAGACTTGCAAGCCCCACGCACCTGGTCACTGGGCAACGCCCACATCAACCGCTTGTTGTGGACGCCGCAAGGCCTGAACCTGGTCGGCTGGGGCGACGACAGTCACCTGCAGACCCCAGCCCGGGACGAAACCTCGGCCTGATCAGGTCTCGGACTCGAACAAACCCTGGCCCCCTGTGGCCGGAGGCGTAATGCCCAGATGCCGATACGCGGCCAGCGTGGCTATACGCCCGCGCGGGGTGCGCTGCAAAAAACCCTGCTGGATCAGATAGGGTTCGATCACATCTTCGATGGTGTCGCGCTCTTCGCCGATGCTGGCGGCAATGTTGTCGAGCCCGACGGGGCCACCGTCAAAGCGATGCACCACAGCTTCGAGCAGTTTGCGGTCCATCACATCAAAGCCCAGCGGATCGACATCGAGCATTTTGAGGGCCGCCTGCGCCAAGCCCTGGTTGATGCGGCCATCGCCCTTGACCTGGGCATAGTCGCGCACCCGGCGCAACAACCGATTGGCGATGCGGGGCGTGCCGCGCGAGCGACGGGCAATTTCTTGCGCCCCGTCCTCGTCGGCCTCCACATTCAAGAGCCCGGCGCTGCGGCGCACGATCAAGGTCAACTCTTGCGGGCTGTAAAACTCGAGCCGCGACACAATACCAAAACGGTCCCGCAAGGGGTTGGTCAACATGCCAGCCCGGGTGGTCGCCCCCACCAGCGTGAAGGGTTGCAAATCGAGCTTG
>CAYMJT010000029.1:0-23189 GCA_964390775.1 uncultured Bordetella sp. | reverse complement strand
GTGATCGTCGGCTTGACTTGTTGGGCCGCTGTGGCGGCACAAGCGGGTCCACATTGGGGGCCTGGTCCACGTGGCGGTGTTTACTACCACCACCATCATCGGGGCGCGGCTTGGGTCGCCCCGGCCTTGGTGGGTGGTGTCTTGCTGGGGGCGGCTTTGGCAGCACCCACTTATGCCGCACCCCTGCCTCCCCCCGTTTACCCTGCTTACACGGTCCCTTATCCCAGCGTCACTTACAGCACGCCTGTGCCCGTGCAACCAGTGGGTTACTTTTGCCCGACTTCGGGGCAGTTCTACCCCTATGTGCCCACTTGCAGCGTACCCTGGCAACTGCTCTAAGGTTCTAGGCAATACCCTTCTAGAGCGCCAGTTTTTCCCGTTGGCCGCTGCGTTGTGAGTAGCGTACTTTGCCACCCAGCGTCTCTACTTCGATCACGGCTTTGCGCTCGCCATACACGCGGCGCTTGAGCCAAGTGGTTTCCTCGGCCAAGGCCTGATCGCCAGACAAGGTGCGATGCCAACATCGCATCTCACCGTCCCAGCGGTAACCGCGCAGTTTGAGTGCATCTTTGGTTTCGAACGGGGAATTCAGGGCGTAGACCCGTTTTTGGGCCTGATTCAGGGTTTCAAGCAAAGCGAGTAAAGCCAGTTTTTGGCTGTTGGGCAAGACGCGGCTCAAGATTTCGAGCAGTGCACGGCAGTCGGTTTCGGCCCGATGAGCCTCGTAAAAAATACCCTGGGTATAGAGCAAATATTCGAGCTTGGCGGAGCCAAAACCTTCTTGCGACCAGTCGATATCGCGCAAACTGCAGGCCCAAAACACCTCTTCGAACTTGGGCCAGCGTTGTTCAACAAAGGGGCGATCAAAGGCTGCATTGTGGGCAATCACCACACTCACCCCTTGCAATAGACGGTGTACTTCGGTGTCATCAATACGCTGGCCTCGCACCATCTCGTCGGTGATATGGTGCACCTGGGTGCTTTCGGGAGGAATGGGTCGACCTGGGTCTTCCAGTTGGTCGAACACCTCCACGATGCGGTACACCTGGCCAGTCTGGGGGTTGAATTCAAACACCAACATGCCCAATTCGATGATGCGATCGTTTTCGCTGGACAGACCGGTGGTTTCGGTGTCCAGCACAATACCGCGAGACACGGCTAGCCCTTGCGCCTGCGGCGCGAATTCGGTTTTGGGGTTCAGGCGACGCAAAACTTTGAAGTCAGGGTGCTGGTCCAATAACTCAGCGCATTGTTCGGGGGTCATGGGGCAGTCATCCGGGGCGTGGTGCGTTTCAACAGAGCAGGTATGTATTGTCCCATCAACATCACCATGACGGCACCCATGGCGATGACCCAGGCCGTACCCCAGCGATCCACCAGTTGGGCGGCGATCCATACACCGAGCGACTGACCGCTGAACAAAGTGCCTGCAAACAGGGTCATGCAGGTGGCGCGTTGTGGCGGATGCATTTGGGTGGCCAGCGCTTGCAAGGTGTTGTGAAACATGAAAAAACCGAAGCCTGAGATAAAGCTGGCCAGCATGGCGCTATGCCATTCAGGCACCCAGGCGATCCAAAGAAAGGGCAGTCCAAACATCAGAGTCCCCACATGAATCATGCCTGCCTCGCCCAGACGACGGATGAAATGCCGCGCCGCCGCAGCATAACTGAGGCAACCCAAGCCAAACATCGATATCGCTAAACCAGCCAGCGACAGGCTCACGCCCTGGCTTTGGTGCAGGTGGGTGGCCCCCATGGCGACGACACCAAAAGCCGAAGCGCCTTCCAACAACACCGTGCCCAGCACCACACGGGCCCGTGCTTGTGAAAGCACGGCGGTGACTTTTCGAGCGAAAGAAATCGAACCGGTTTGTGTAGCACTGGGCCGGGGAACCAGGCGATGGGCTTTTTCCTGGCGTTGCCACAACAGCAGCCCCACTACCCAAAAACCCAGTCCCATGATGACGAACGCCCAACGCCAGCCGATGGTGTCGGCACAGACCCCCCCGATGACCTGACCGCCAAAAATGCCCATCGTCGAGCCCATGCCCAATTTGGCCAGATAAACCTGCCGCACTTCGTAGCGCACCGCATCGCCGACCCAGGCCATGCCCATGGGCACAATGGCGGCCGCCGAAAAAGCCGATGCCATGCGAGCCCAAACCAGTTGCTCCAATCCACTGGTCAGCGCGCAGGCCATGCAGGCCAAACTGGAGGCCAGGGTACAAAATGTGATCACCCGATATTTGCCAAATCGATCGCTCAAGGGGCCATAGATCAATTGGGCGACGCCATAAACGACGGCAAACCAGCCGATCACGGCTGCAGCCTGGCCCAAATCGACACTGAAATCACGTGCCAATTCGGGCAACATCGGATCGCACAAGCGCTGGATGGTCATGCTGGCGAAGCTGGCCAGAGACAGTTGAAAAATAGTGCGCCTGAGCGCCGCTTCATGCGCTGGGCTCGCATCGTCCTGCATTGGGGTCATTATGCCCGCCAGCGCAATGGGAGCCTCCCTTGGGGGTAGGATGTGGCCATGCGTATCAAACTCTCTCCCTGGACTTTGTGGACTCTCGCCGTGTTGCTTGGCGTGGCCCTGAGTGCATCCTGGAGCGGATTGAATATGGGCTTGGCGCGCACCGACCCCCCCGCGGTCGCTCCCTCAATGGTCAAAGCTGGTGATTCGGTGCAAGTGCTCTATTTGGGTTTCACGCCGCCCGTGGGCGTGGCCAAAAACATCGTCCAGGCCATCGATCAGGCCAAACAAGAGGTGTTGGTGCAGGCCTATGGATTTACCCACAACGCCATTGCCCAAGCGGTTGTTCGGGCTCACCAACGTGGGGCCAAGGTACAGGTGTTGCTGGATGCCAAAAGCGAATCCACCAATCAATATGTGCTGACCTTGTTCAAAGAACAGGGTGTCACGGTGCGGCACGATGGTGCGCATGCCATTGCCCATAACAAAGTCATCGTCATTGACTCGCAAGTGGTTGTCACCGGCAGCTTCAATTTCACCAATTCGGCCGAGACACGCAATGCCGAAAATCTGCTGATCCTCAGTGGGGTTTCTTTGGCCCAGGCTTACCGAGAGAATTGGCTCAGCCACTGGGCCCATGCTCGGCCCTGAAGGTGGGGGTACCCTGCAAAGGGGAAATTTTTAGAAACTCGCCTCTAAACCGCTTTTGCGGTCTTGATTTTGGGCACTGGGCCCTTACAATTCTATTTATGCTGCGCTGCAACATTAAAGAAGACTTCAATTCATTAAAGCTGCCAGGTGTCAGCAAAATCCGTCTTAACCGTTATATTTTTTGGAGATGACCATGAACCTGACCCCTGAACAAATCCAGGCCGCTAATAAGGCCAACCTCGAGACCCTGGTGGGCCTGACCAACAAGGCGTTTGCCGGTGTGGAACAGCTCATCGAGTTGAACCTGGCCGCCGCCAAAGCCGCCATGGCCGACACGCAGAACCAAGCCCATGCTGTGTTGAGCGTCAAAGACGCCCAGCAACTGTTGGCCCTGCAGGCCAGCATGTTTCAGCCCCTGGCCGAGAAAGCCGTCAATTACAACCGCGCCCTGTATGACATTGCAACCCACACTGGAGCCCACTTCTCCCAAGTGATGGAGTCCAAGGTCGCGGATGCCCAAAAGGCTTTCCAGGACATGGTTTCCAGCGCCACCGCCAACGCACCTGCCGGTTCGGAAGCGGCTGTCGCCGCTTTCAAAACTGCAGTCGCTGCTGGCAACAATGCCTTGGAGACGGTGCAGAAAGCTGTGCGCCAAGCCTCTGAAATGGCCGATGCCAATGTCAAGGCCATGGCCGCCAGCGCCACCCAGGGCAGCAAGTCGGCCAAGCGCCGCTGATCGGATATCAACCCCTCTCACCCGGGGGGCACAAAAACCAGTCACGCCACAGGCGTGCCTGGTTTTTTTTATGATGGACCCCAGACAGGAGATTCGATTGGAACGGGTGCATGGCGTGGTGGTAGGGGCTGGGGTGGTCGGGCTGGCGGTGGCGCGGGCCCTGGCTTTGTCGCCACAAGGACAAGGACGGGATTGGTGGGTGCTGGAGTCGGAGTCGGGCATCGGTACAGGGACCAGCTCGCGCAATAGCGAGGTCATTCATGCGGGTATTTATTACCCCACTGGATCGCTCAAGGCCCAATGGTGTGTGCGCGGCAAGCACTTGCTTTATGACTATGCCCAGCAACGAGGCGTGGCGCATCGACGCTGTGGCAAGTTGATTGTGGCCACCGCCCCTGAGCAGGTCCAACACTTGGAGCGCATCCGACTCAAAGCGGCGGAAAACGGGGTTGACGATCTGGTTTTGATGGACGCCCAACAGGCCCGTGCGCTAGAGCCCGAGTTGCACTGTCTGGCGGCTTTGCATTCCCCCAGTACCGGCATCGTCGACAGCCATGCCTTGATGCTGACCCTGCAAGGTGACTTCGAGAATGCAGGCGGCTTGGTGGCCTTGCACAGCACATTGCTATCGGCACGTTTGACGCGTGATGGGTACGAACTGCTGATGGCCGATGGCACTCGGTTGACTAGTCAGGTGTTGGTCATCGCCAGCGGCCTCAATGCCCCGCTACTCACCCGATGCATTCAAGGGATCGACGTCGACCCTCTGCCCGAGGTGTTTTATTGCAAGGGCAACTATTTCACCCTGTCAGGTCGTTCGCCATTTACACGTTTGATTTATCCCGTGCCCGAGGCGGCAGGACTGGGCGTGCATTTGACCATCGACTTGGGCGGTCAAGCCAAATTCGGGCCCGACGTCCAGTGGACCGAGCGGGCCGATGACCTGGCTGTGGACCCGCGCCGGGGCGACGCTTTTTACGCCGCTGTGCGGCAATACTGGCCGGGATTGCGGGACGGCGCCTTGGTGGCCGGGTATGCGGGTATGCGACCCAAAATCAGCGGCCCTGATCAAGCAGCGGCTGATTTTCTGCTGTATGGGCCAGCCCAGCACGGACATGCCGGCTTGGTCAGCCTGATGGGCATTGAATCGCCCGGCTTAACCAGTGCCCTGGCCATCGGTGAGGCGGTGGTCCAGGCATTGGCTTGATTAGCGCAGGCCCCGAATGGCCAATGCGGCTTCGCGCACCAGAGACGGGCCTTTGTAGATGAGTCCCGTGTAGATCTGCACCAGATCGGCACCCGCCTGTATTTTGGCCACCGCGTCGGAACCACTCAGAATGCCGCCTACCCCCACGATGGGAAATGCTGACCCGAGTCGCTCGCGCAGGCGCGCAATGACCTGATTGCTTTTGTCGCGCACAGGCAAGCCCGACAGACCGCCGGTTTCTTCGGCGTGCGGCAGCCCGGTGACTGCAGAGCGATCCAGGGTGGTATTGGTGGCAATCAGACCCCAGGCGCCGTCCTGGCTGTCTTGGGCGCGCCGAGCCATGGTGGCGGCCACCAGGTCAATTTGGCCCTCGTCCAGATCGGGGGCGATTTTCACGAACAAAGGCACTTGGCGCTGCTGCTGTCGGGCCAATTCGTGTCTGCGCTCGGACAGTGCACCGAGTAAGGCGTCCAAGGCTTCATCGGCTTGCAGGCTGCGCAGGTTCTGGGTGTTGGGACTGGAGATGTTGACCGTGATGTAGTCGGCGTGTGGATAGACCCCGGACAGACCGATCAGGTAGTCGTCGACAGCGCGCTCGATCGGGGTCACGGCATTTTTGCCAATGTTCAGGCCCAGACGCACCCCATCGGCTTGCCCCACGCTGCGGGCCTGTCGGACATGATTCAAAAAAGCCTGCAATCCATCGTTGTTAAAGCCCAGTCGATTGATCAGGGCCTCGCGCTCTGGTAGTCGAAAAATGCGGGGCTGTGGGTTGCCAGGCTGCGCCAGGGGGGTGACCGTACCGACTTCGATGAAGCCAAAACCCAAAGCCGCCAGGCCGTCTATGCAACGGGCATTCTTGTCCAGACCGGCCGCCAAGCCAACGCGGTTGGGAAAACGCAGACCCGCCACCGTGATGGGGTCATCGACCCGGGGTTGAGCGTAGAGTTTTTGTAAGGGGGTGTGCTGGGTTTTGGCCAGGGTATTGATCATGGCGTCGTGCGCCGCCTCGGGGTCCAGACAAAACAGGGCTGGACGCAAAAAGGGGTAAATGAGGTCGTTGAGCATGGATAATCCGTCTGAATTCAGACCGTATTTTCACCCATGTCCACCTCACCCCTCATGTCTCAAGATCAACTCAAGGCCCTGGTGGGTCGCGCCGCCTTGGCCTATGTCGTTCCCGGCCAGGTGCTGGGTGTGGGGACGGGCTCTACCGTCAACCACTTTATTGACGCGCTGGCCGAGCTGAAAGACCAGATTCCAGGCGCAGTTTCCAGTTCGGTGGCTTCCACGCAGCGTTTGCTGGCCCATGGTATTCGCGTTTATGAGGCCAATGAGGTCGGCACCTTGTCGGTGTATGTCGACGGTGCCGATGAAATTGACGCTCAGGGATGCATGATCAAGGGCGGGGGCGCCGCGCTGACTCGGGAGAAAATTGTGGCCGCCCAGTCGCAGCGTTTTGTCTGCATCGCTGACGCCAGTAAAAAAGTCGATGTATTGGGGCGTTTCCCCTTGCCTGTCGAAATCATTCCCATGGCGGCCCACAGGCTGATGCGTCAATTTGCGGCCCTGGGGGGCCAGGCCAGCCTACGCATGCAAGGCGAGCAGCCCCTGGTCACCGACAACGGACAGCATATTTTGGATGTGCGGGGCCTGAAAATCAGTCAAGCTCTGGCCTTTGAGACCGAGGTCAGTCAATGGCCCGGGGTGGTCACCGTGGGTGTCTTTGCCCACCAAAGGGCGCAAATCTGTTTATTGGGCACCCCCGAGGGGGTGCAGACCCTGAATTTTAGTCAGGCTTAGTTCATGCCCTGATGCCGCAGCAAGGCATCAAGGGTGGGTTCGCGTCCTCGAAAGGCCTTGAAGGACTCCAGGGCCGGGCGACTGCCGCCGGCCTCAAGGATTTCTCGGCGCATCCGGCGCCCGGTCTCGACGCTGGGATTGCCGTCGGGTTCAGTGCTTTCTTCAAAGGCCGCGTAGGCGTCGGCCGACAAAACCTCGGCCCATTTGTAGCTGTAATAACCGGCGCTGTAACCTCCCGCAAAGACATGGCTGAAGCTGTGGGGCATCCGGCTGAATTCGGGTGCCGGCAAAACCGAGACTTCCTGGCGCACCTCTTCCAAAAGGGCCAGAACCCGACTGGCTTGATGCGTTTCGGCGTGCAGACGCATGTCAAACAAGGCGTATTCGACCTGGCGCAAAGTTTGCAACCCACTTTGAAAATTCTTGGCTGCCAGCATTTTGTCAAACAGCGCCCGCGGCAAGGGTTCACCTGTGTCGACATGGGCGGTCATGTGACGCAAGACCGACCACTCCCAGCAAAAATTTTCCATGAATTGACTCGGTAACTCGACGGCATCCCATTCCACGCCACTGATGCCGCTGACATCGCGCTCGTTGACGCGGGTGAGCATGTGATGCAAGCCATGACCAAACTCATGAAACAGGGTGATCACATCGTCGTGGGTGAGCAATGGCGGCTTGCCGGCCACGCCTTCGGCAAAGTTACAAACCAAGTGCGCCACGGGGGTCTGCAAGGCCAGGTTGTCGGGGCGCAGCCAGCGGGCCCGAACGTCGTCCATCCAGGCCCCGCCGCGTTTGCCAGTGCGAGCGGGGGGGTCAAGGTAAAACTGTCCTACCAATTCACCGTCACGCTCGATGCGATAAAACTCCACCGCCTCATGCCAGACCGGTGCTTGATCGCGTCGGATGCTGACCTCAAACAGGGTCTCCACAATTTTGAACAGACCCGCCAGCACCTTGGGCACTGGAAAGTAGGCTTTGACCTCGGACTCACTGAATGCGTATTTGGCCTCTTTCAAGCGTTCACCAATGAAGGTCCAGTCCCAGGGTTGAGGGTCAGGCAGGTTCAATTCTGACTGGGCAAAAGAGCGCATATCGGCCACATCACGCTCGGCGTGGGGGCGGGCGCGTTGGGCCAAATCGCTCAAAAATCCAATCACTTGGGCTGGATCCTTGGCCATTTTGGTCGCTAATGACACCTCGGCGGCGTTGGCATAGCCCAGCAACTGGGCTTCTTCTTGTCGCAATGTCATGATCTCGGCAATCAAGGCGCTGTTGTCCAAAGATGGGTCGCTGCCGAGGTCAGAGGCCCGGGTGGCATAGGCGCGGTAGACGGTTTGGCGCAGCTCGCGATCCTGGGCATATTGCATCAGGGGCAGATAGCAGGGCATTTTCAAATTGAGCAGGTGGCCTTGCAAACCCGCCGCCTCGGCCGCCTCGGCTGTGGCTTGCATCACATCGGCCGGCACACCCGCCATGCGCTCGGCGCCAACGCAATATTGCCATCGATCAGTGGCATCGAGCACATGCTCGCTGAAATGTTGGCTCAGCTCGGCCAAGCGCTCTTGAATAGCGGCGAAGCGCGCTTTCGATTCCCCCCTCAATTCGGCACCCGACAAGACGAAGTTGCGCAAGGCGTTGCGCAGGGCCTGCTTTTGTTCGGCGTTGAGTTTGTCGAGGTCGATGGCTTTGTACTTGGCGTACAGCCGCTCATCGGCCCCGAGTCGGGTGTAAAAGTCGGTGACCATGGGCAGTACAGTGGTGTAGGCGCTGCGCAAGGGCGGGCTGTCTTGAACGGCGTGCAGGTGGGTGACGGCACCCCAGGCCCGAGACAAACGCTCGGTCGCCACATCCAGGCAGGCGGATAGGGCGCTCCAAGTGGCCGGAAAATCAGGCTTCACCACCTCTTCGAGCGCCGCTTCGGCCTGCGCGATCAATTCGGCGATGGCCGTTTGTATATGTTCGGGCGCGATGGCCTCAAAGCGGGGCAGGCCCGAAAAATCCAGCAATGGGTTCATGTCAGTGGGCGTCGACGGTGCGACGGGCAGAAATCAGGGTGTTGGCCAACAACATGGTAATGGTCATGGGGCCAACCCCACCCGGAACAGGGGTGATGTGACTGGCCACCTGGCGCACGCCTTCAAAATCGACGTCGCCGCACAATTGGCCTTGATCGTTGCGGTTCATGCCGACATCGATGACCACCGCGCCAGGTTTGACCATGTCAGCGGTCAAGACATTGCGACGGCCCACGGCAGCAACGACAATGTCGGCCTGGCGGGTGTGGTGCGCCAGGTCAGCGGTCGCGCTGTGACATACGGTAACGGTCGCGTTATGTTGTAACAGCATCATGGCCATGGGTTTGCCGACAATGTTGCTGCGCCCAATGACGACCGCATGTTTGCCGCGCAAGTCCAAGCCGATGTGCTCCAACATTTTCATACAGCCGTGCGGGGTACAGGGCCAAAAGCCGGGCAAACCCGTCATCAGGGCGCCCGCACTGGCGACATGAAAACCATCGACATCCTTGTCGGGTGAAATGGCCTCAATCACGCGCTGTGTGTTGATGTGTCTGGGCAGGGGCAGTTGGACCAAAATGCCGTGGATGAGCGGATCGTGGTTGAGGGCTTGCACCCGGACCAATAATTCGGATTCGGTCAGGCTGGCGGGTTGGCGTTCGAGCACAGAGTAAAAGCCGGCCTGCTCGCAGGCTTTGACCTTGTTGCGAACATAAACTTGGCTGGCTGGGTCCTCGCCGACCAGAATCACCGCCAGACCTGGGGTTACACCTCGGTCTTTGAGCTGCTGGGCTTGGGCGGCAAATTGAGCCCGAAGTTGTTGCGACAGGGCGACCCCATCTATCAGCTGGGCGGTCATCCGGCTTTGTTCATGCCTTGTCCGAGCGCGATCTTGAGTAGATCGGCCACGGTGTTGGCATTGAGTTTTTCCATGATATTGGCGCGGTGGGCCTCGACGGTTTTGATGCTGATCCCCAAATCGTCGGCGATTTGTTTGTTCAGTCGGCCCGCCACAATGCGCTCGAGCACCTGCGCCTCGCGTGAGGTCAGCTTGGCCATCAGGGCTTCGCGACTGGCTGCCTGTTGGAAGCCAGCAAATGAGACTTTGGCGTGATCGAGCATGCGCTCCACCAAGGCCACCAGTTCGTCTTCCTGAAAGGGCTTTTGGATGAAGTCCATGGCGCCTTTTTTCATGGTATTGACCGCCATCGGCACATCACCATGTCCAGTAATAAAGACGATGGGCAGAGGCGATTTACGCTCGATTAGCTTGTCTTGCAATTCAAGACCCGTCATGCCTCCCATGCGGATGTCGACGATCAAACAAGCCACTTCGCGCGGGTCGTAGCGCGATAAAAAGGTCTCGGCGGCGTCAAAGCACCGAACGCGGTAATCTTTGCCCTCCAACAACCATTGCAACGAGTCGCGCACGGCCTCGTCATCGTCTACCACATAGACCGTGCCTTTTTTGGGAATCAAGCTCATCTTGTCATGCTCCGGAGGGAGGTAAAACTTTGGAAAACTCGGGTGAGATTTCAGATACCTGGGCAGGTATCCAGAAGGAAAACCGGCAACCCTGAATCTGGTCACCATTGTAGATGTTCTCGGCTTGCATCCGGCCCTGGTGCGATTCCACGATGCTTCGGCACAGATTCAGGCCTATGCCCATGCCTTCGGATTTGGTGGAATAAAACGCTTCAAACAAGCGCTCCATGGCTTGCGGCGACAGGCCTTTGCCAGTGTCGGTAACGCTGAACTCCACAACGGGTTGACCATCGATTTCCCGCGGTACGACCTGCAATTCGACATGACGCAGGGCAGGTGGTCGCTGTGCGTTGTTGATCGACTCACCCGCATTTTTGAGCAGGTTGATCATGACCTGTTCAATCAAAATCGGGTCGACCATGAGAGGCGGCAAGCGGCTGGAGACAAAGTAGCTCAGTCGCACTTGCTGGCGACGTAACTCGATGTCGGCCAATTCGACTGCCTCGCTGACCATGCGCGCCACATGGGTGGGGGTGCGGTTGGGTTCGCTGCGTTTGACGAAACTGCGGATGCGCTGAATGATCTGCCCCGCACGTTGGGCTTGATGGGCGGTTTTTTCCAGCGCATTGAGCATGTCCTCGTTGTTGATTTGCTGGTTTTTGATGCGGGTGACCAGACCATTGCAATAGTTGGAGATGGCCGTCAGGGGTTGGTTGAGTTCGTGCGCCACACTCGAAGCCATTTCACCCATGGTGATGAGTCGGCTCACACTTTGGGCACGTTCGGCTTGCTGAGCCGCCAACGCTTCGGCGGTGCGCCTAGGGGTGATGTCAGACGCGATGACCATCTGGGCCAGCCGTCCATCGACCCAATTTAAATAGCGGGTCCTGATTTCTAGCCACTTTTCGAGTTCGGGTACATAGATTTCAGCGTTCTCTGACGTGGTCATACCCAGATCGGCTGTCGGTAAGCCGGCCAATAAGTCCACTTCGTCCGCAGGGGATTCACGGGCGGCCTCGGGCATCCCCGCTTTTTCCAGCATATCCAAATGCCCGGCGCTCAGGTGACCAAACCATTGGCGGTACATTTTGTTGGTGAACAACAGTTCTGCACTGCCCAGTGGGGCTACCGAGACCGAAGCATCCAGGGCTTCGAGCACAGTGGTGAATCGTTCATAGGATGCTGACAATTGCTCGCGGATCCGATTGGGCTCAGTGATGTCGGTCATGGAGGTCATCCAGCCGGTCTGCACACCCGCCGCATCGATCAGGGGCGACACATACAAACGGGCATCAAACAAAGTGCCGTCTTTGCGTTTGACGCGCACCTGCATCCCTGTGGGGCCTGTGCGGCCGCTGATCTCATCGTTGAGCACCTTCATCAACATGTCCCGATCGGTCTCAGGCCAATACGGGTAAGGGGGCATGCTGCCCACCAGGTCGCTTTCGTTCCACCCGGTCATCTGACAAAAGGCTGCGTTCACGTAGGTGATGCGTCCTTGCATGTCCAGCGCCCGCATGCCGGTCAGGATCGAGTTTTCCATGGCACGCCTGAAATTGGTTTCGGCAATCAGTGCCCTTTGAGTTTGCAAGCGTCGCCGGGTATGGCGCCAGGTGCCAATCAGCATCCAGACGGTGAGGGCGCTTAAAGCAACGACAAACCAAAACAATGCTCGTCCGACCAGACCTTGCGAAGTTCGATACGCTTGGGCACGCAAGACCAAACCGTCTCCCACGGGAGAGACTGGCACAGTGTGTTGAAAGGTTTGGTTGGACCAGGGGGTGGACAAACGCGAACTGGGGTGAATGGTTTGGCCGACCAAAACATTGTCATCTTCATCCAGCAACGATACGGCGTGGCGCGAACTTACCTCGAAAGGGACCGCAAAACGCAATAAAGCATCGATGGAGTAAACCGCCAAAATCACGCCCTTGAACTCGCCTTGCACCATGATGGGGACGTGCAGTTGCATCTGCGGCACCGTGGCCTGACCGTTGTTAAGACGGGTGATAGGGCCCGAATATGTGGTTTGTTGGAGGTCGCGGGACAACGTGAAGGCCGATTCGGCGGTTCTGGAGCGCAACAAATCGGCGCTCAGTCGCTGTAAGCTGATCGTGCTGCCGTCTTGCAAAACACTGGCGCGCAAGCGCCTGGAGGCGTCCATCCAGTTGATGGAGGACAGTTCAGGATACTGATTCATGAGCATGGTGGATTCAGCCTGGAACTGACGCACATCAAACTCACCTTCGGCCACATTACGTGCCATGCGCAGCAACTGCTCTTGCCGCTCCATCAAGCGCAGTCGCAGCCTTTGCTGGGCGTATTCGACATCGCGGCGTACGCTCTCTTGTTCGCGGCCTATTTCCTCGTAGCGCAAAAACGCAAAAGCCAGCGCGATGGCGAGCAAGAACAGCACGACCGCCACGAGGGGGCCCATCATTGCCAAGCGATCTTGACGATTTGGGCTTTGGCGACGCCACCAAGCCAACCACCGCTGGCTGATCTGTTGCCAAGGGGCAAAACGGATGGACTTTGTTTGCATTGTGTGTGAGTGTAGGGGTTGATGAAGCGTTTCATATTTCTTAATGTGAAATGTAGATGCACTATTTGAAATTTTGAAAAAATTGTGCAACAATACATTCCACCTACAAGGAGACCATCATGTCCGCATTGCCGCAAGACCACGTCCATCGCACGCCGGCCGATCAACAGGAAACCCAGGAGTGGATGGACGCGCTCAGTGCCGTCATACAAGCCGAAGGCCCAGAGCGTGCCCACCAGTTGTTGGAAGATTTGCTCGAACACGCCCGTGAAAACAGCATCGACATGCCGTTTTCGGCCACTACCGGATATGTCAACTCGATTGAACCGTCGCAGGAAGCGATTTGCCCGGGCAATATCGAGATCGAAGAGCGTTTGCGCGCCTATATGCGTTGGAACGCCATGGCCATGGTGGTACGGGCCAATCGACACAACCCAGAGGATGGCGGCGATCTGGGCGGGCACATCGGTTCATTTGCCTCGCTTGCTCACATGCTGGGCGCTGGTTTCAATCACTTCTGGCATGCTGAGAGCGAAAACCACGGCGGTGACTGCGTCTACATACAGGGCCACGTGGCGCCTGGTGTGTATGCCCGCGCCTATCTGGAAGGCCGATTGACCGAAGAGCAGTTGCTACATTTCCGCCAGGAAGTGGAGGGCAAGGGCCTGTCCAGCTACCCGCACCCGAAATTAATGCCCGAGTTTTGGCAGTTCCCGACCGTCTCCATGGGCTTGGGTCCCTTAATGGCTATTTATCAGGCGCGTTTTCTGAAGTACCTGCACGCCCGAGGCATTGCCAATACCGAAAACCGAAAGGTTTGGGTGTTTTGCGGCGACGGCGAAATGGACGAAGTCGAATCGATGGGGGCCATCGGCCTGGCTGCCCGAGAGAACCTGGATAACCTGATTTTTGTCATCAACTGCAATTTGCAGCGACTCGACGGTCCGGTTCGCGGCAATGGCAAGATCATTCAAGAGCTCGAGGGCGAGTTCCGTGGTGCGGGTTGGAATGTGCTCAAGCTCATCTGGGGCGGCAATTGGGACCCGCTGCTGTCCCGCGATAAAGACGGCGCTTTGCGCAAGATCATGATGGACACCGTGGACGGTGACTACCAGGCTTTCAAGGCCAATGACGGTGCCTATGTTCGCAAGCATTTCTTTGGTCGCGATCCGCGCACTCTGGAGATGGTGTCGCACATGAGCGACAACGACATCTGGAATCTGCGTCGCGGCGGTCATGACCCGCAAAAGGTCTATGCCGCGTACCACGCCGCCACTCAACACAAGGGGCAGCCCACGGTATTGCTGATCAAGACCGTGAAAGGCTTTGGCATGGGCAAGGCTGGCGAGGGCAAGAATACGGTTCACCAGACCAAAAAGCTGACCGACGACGACATTCGTGCCTTTCGCGATCGTTTCAATATCCCCATTCCCGACAGCGAGTTGACCAAGCTGCCGTTTTACAAACCCGCTGACGACACCCCAGAGATCAAATACCTGCACGAGCGCCGCAAAGCATTGGGTGGTTATTTACCCAATCGTCGAACCAAGGCTGACGAGCACTTCACTGTCCCTTCGTTGGACACCTTCAAGTCAGTGTTGGAGCCGACCGCAGAAGGTCGCGAGATTTCCACCACCCAAGCTTATGTGCGCTTTTTGACCCAGTTGCTGCGCGACAAGGCCCTGGGGCCGCGCGTGGTCCCGATTTTGGTTGACGAGGCGCGCACCTTTGGCATGGAGGGTTTGTTCCGCCAAGTTGGCATCTACAACCCCTTGGGACAGCAATACACGCCGGTCGATAAAGATCAGGTCATGTACTACAAGGAAGACAAGGCGGGCCAGATTCTGCAAGAAGGTATCAACGAAGCAGGTGGCATGGCCAGTTGGATTGCGGCCGCCACCAGCTACAGCACCAGCAACCGAATCATGGTTCCTTTTTACGTGTACTACTCGATGTTCGGTTTCCAGCGCATCGGTGACCTGGCCTGGGCCGCTGGCGATATGCAAGCCCGTGGTTTCTTGCTGGGCGGCACCTCGGGGCGGACCACCCTCAACGGCGAGGGGCTGCAACACGAGGACGGACACAGCCACATCCTGGCCGGAACCATCCCCAATTGTGTCAGCTATGACCCCACATTTGCCCACGAGGTCGGCGTTATCCTGCATCATGGCCTCAAACGCATGGTCGAAAAACAGGACAACGTCTACTACTATCTGACCCTGCTCAACGAGAACTATGCCATGCCCGGTCTGATCCCAGGCACCGAAGAGCAGATCATCAAAGGCATGTATCTGTGCAAGCCTGGCCCCAAGGGCAAAGCCAAAGACCCCAGGGTGCAGCTGTTGGGCTCTGGCACGATTTTGCGCGAGTCCATCGCCGCGCAAGCCTTGCTGGCCACTGACTGGGGCATTGCTTCAGATGTATGGAGTTGCCCCAGCTTCAACGAGTTGGCTCGCGACGGACAGGATGCCGAGCGTCACAACCTGTTGAATCCGACCCAGCCCCCGCGCGTGCCCTTTGTGGCGCAGCAACTCGAGGGCCATGCGGGACCGGTCGTCGCCTCGACCGACTATATGAAGAACTATGCCGAGCAAATTCGCCCCTTTGTGCCGCGCGAGCGGATCTTCAAGGTATTGGGTACTGATGGATTTGGCCGTTCTGACTTCCGCAGCAAATTGCGCGAGCACTTCGAGGTGAATCGCCATTACATCGTGCTGGCCGCGCTCAAAGCGCTGGCCGATGAGGGCAGTATTCCTCTGCAAAAAGTGTCCGAGGCGATTGCCAAGTACGGCATCAAAACCGACAAGATCAACCCCTTGTACGCCTGAAGCGGAGAACACCATGGCACAGATTGAAATCAAAGTTCCCGACATAGGCGACTTCAAAGACGTGGCGGTGATCGAGTTATTGGTCAAGCCGGGCGACAGCGTGGTGGCCGAGCAATCGCTGATCACGGTCGAATCCGACAAGGCGTCGATGGAGATTCCATCCTCGCATGCAGGGGTCATAAAGACGCTGAAAGTCGCCTTGGGCGATCAGGTGAGTGAGGGTTCTTTGTTGGCCGTGCTGGAGGTATCCGATGTCGCGGCAGCAACCGCTGCCACTTCGGCCCCTGTGGCCGCACCATCGCCGGCCCCCGCGCCTGCCCCTACGCCTGCACCGGCTGCACAAGCGACAGCCGCCGTGGCCGCAGGGCCCGCTCAGAGCGTCAGCACGAGCCCGGCGGTTGCGCACGCTCCTGGTGCAGCTCCTGTGGGTCTGCCCCATGCCTCACCCTCGATACGCAAATTGGCGCGCGAGTTTGGCGTCCCCTTGGCCGAAGTCAAGGGCAGCGGCCCTAAAGGCCGCATCACCCAACAAGACATTCAAGGCTTTACGCGCGGTGTCATGAATGGCGATGTGCGTACTTTGGCGCAACAAGCCAAGGGACCGGCGGCTACGGGTAGTGGTGTCGGCTTCGATTTGTTGCCCTGGCCGAAGGTTGACTTTGCCAAGTTCGGGTCGATCGAATCGCAGCCTTTGTCGCGCATCAAAAAGATTTCTTCTCAAAACCTGGCGCGTAACTGGGTCATGATTCCGGCCGTCACCTACCATGAAGACGCTGACATTACCGATTTGGAAGCGCTGCGAGTGCAGTTGAACAAGGAAAACGAAAAGTCCGGCATTAAATTGACCATGTTGGCCTTCATCATC
Source organism: uncultured Bordetella sp. (assembly GCA_964390775.1). Classification (GTDB taxonomy): domain Bacteria; phylum Pseudomonadota; class Gammaproteobacteria; order Burkholderiales; family Burkholderiaceae_C; genus Limnohabitans. Next base: position 6,576 of record CAYMJT010000029.1, on the reverse strand, counting down.
AAGGCCAGTGTCAAGGCTTTGCAAAAGTTTCCCGAATTCAATGCCTCGCTCGACGGCGACAACCTGATCCTGAAAAAGTATTTCCATATTGCTTTTGCTGCTGATACGCCCAACGGCCTGGTGGTGCCTGTGATTCGCAACGCCGATAGCAAGTCGGTGATCGAAATTGCCGAGGAAACTGGGGCCTTGGCCAAAAAAGCCCGCGACGGCAAACTCAGTCCATCCGATATGCAAGGGGCTTGTTTCACCATCTCCAGCGTCGGGGGCATCGGCGGGACCAGTTTCTCGCCCATCGTCAACGCCCCCGAGGTAGCGATTTTGGGCATCAGCAAGAGCAGCCACAAACCGGTCTGGGATGGCAAGCAGTTCGTGCCCCGCTTGATCATGCCGATGTCACTCAGCGCGGACCATCGTGTGATTGACGGTGCAGCGGCTACCCGATTTGCTGCTTATATCGCCCAACTCCTGTCCGATTTCCGGAGGGTTTCGCTATGAGCACCATCGACATTGTGGTTCCAGACATTGGCGACTTCAAGGATGTGGCCATCATTGAATTGCTGGTCAAACCCGGTGACTCGGTGGCGGCAGAGCAGTCACTGATCACCGTCGAGTCGGACAAGGCCTCGATGGAAATTCCTTCCTCACACGCTGGAGTGGTCAAGGAACTCAAGGTGAGCATGGGCGATAAAGTCAGCCAAGGCTCTTTGATTTTGACGCTGGAAGTGCAGGGCGCGGGCGCTGCCCCCAGTCCGGCACAAGCTGCGACACCAAGCCCACAGTCGGCCTTGGCTGCAGTCTCTGCCCCAGTCCAAGCCCCCGTTTTGGCGCCAGCCGCATCGAGTTACACCGGGCAGACCGATGTGTCTTGTGATGTGCTGGTTTTGGGCGGCGGACCTGGCGGCTATTCAGCGGCTTTTCGTGCTGCCGATCTGGGTTTGAAAGTGGTATTGGTCGAGCGCTATGCCACTTTGGGCGGGGTTTGCCTGAATGTGGGTTGCATCCCTTCCAAAGCCCTGTTGCACGTCGCAGCGGTGATGGATGAGGTCAGCCATCTGGGGGAGCTGGGTATTTCCTATGGCGCACCCAAAATCAATATCGAAACTCTGCGCGGACACAAGGAAAAAGTCATCACCAAATTAACTGGTGGCCTAGGGGCCATGGCGAAAATGCGCAAAGTGACCGTGCTGAGGGGCTTGGGTCAGTTTGTGGGTAGCCATCACCTGAGAGTCGAGGAAACCGAAGGCAGCGGTCAGACCAAATCTGGCCACCAACAGGTGGTGTCATTTCAACGCGCCATCATTGCCGCAGGCAGTCAGGCGGTGCGATTGCCCTTCATGCCCGATGATCCGCGTGTGGTCGACAGCACCGGAGCGCTGGGTTTGGCTTCGGTGCCCAAAAAGATGCTGATTGTCGGTGGCGGCATCATTGGTTTGGAGATGGGCACTGTTTACAGCACCTTGGGCGCTCGACTCGATGTGGTGGAAATGCTTGACGGCCTGATGCAAGGGGCCGATCGCGATCTGGTCAAGGTGTGGGAAAAAATCAACAAGCACCGTTTTGATCGCATCATGCTCAAAACCAAAACGGTGGCTGCCACCGCTACCCCGCAAGGGATCAAGGTTGAGTTTGAGGGGCTGGACGGCACCCGATCCGAGGGCCTATATGACTTGGTCCTGCAGGCGGTCGGACGCAGCCCGAACGGCAAAAAATTGGCTGCTGAGCAAGCAGGGGTGGCGGTGACCGAGCGCGGCTACATCAACGTCGATGTGCAAATGCGAACCAATGTGCCGCATATTTTCGCCATTGGTGACATCGTGGGGCAACCCATGCTGGCACACAAGGCCGTGCACGAGGCCCATGTGGCCGCCGAAGTCATCGCCGGTGAATTGCTGGGTCAGCCCGAGTGGGCCAAAGCCGCCTTTGACGCCCGTGTCATTCCGAGTGTCGCCTACACCGACCCCGAAGTGGCCTGGGTTGGACTCACCGAAGAACAGGCCAAGGCGCAAGGGATCAAGGTCAAAAAGGGACTCTTTCCCTGGAGCGCATCGGGCCGTGCCATTGCCAATGGCCGCGATGAGGGTTTCACCAAACTGCTCTTTGACGACAGCCCTGAGGCGCAGGGTCATGGCCGCATCTTGGGCGGCGGCATCGTGGGCACGCACGCCGGTGACATGATCGGCGAAATCGCCCTGGCCATTGAAATGGGTGCCGATGCCGTGGATATCGGTAAAACCATCCATCCGCACCCGACGCTGGGCGAGAGCATCGGCATGGCGGCCGAGGTCGCCCATGGCAGTTGTACCGATCTGCCGCCAGCCAAAAAATAATTCAGCCTCGAATCGGCAAACTCTTGATACCCCTTGCACAGCTAAAGTGCAGGGGGTGTCTTGCCTCTTTCAGCGTCGTACGCACCGATTATGATGTCCTCCAGTGCATACTTTTGAGGCGAGCATGGCCAAAGATTTTTCTTCGATGGAAAACAGCAACACCTCGCTCAATCCGAGCATCCACGATGTGTCCGACCCTCGACGGCGAGTTTTGTTGCAAGGTGGGGGCCTCACGGCCTTGGCGGCGTTGTTGTATCCGCTGACAGCTTGTCACAGCCTAGGGCCCAAGGCACCCAAGGGTCTGGGATTTCAGTCAGTACCCCCTGGTGTCGGCGATGCGCTGGTGGTGCCACCTGGTTATGTGGCCCAGGTGATCGCCCCTTGGGGCGAGCCTGTTGGTTTGCCGGACCGTTTGCCGACTTTTCGATTTGATGCCACTAACAGCGCAGAAGATCAGTCGGCGCAATTGGGTATGCACCACGACGGAGTTGAGTATTTCCCCCTCGGTGGCAGTTCTACCCATGGGCTGATCGCCCTGAATCACGAGTACACCGACGACGGTCTGTTGCACCCCGATGGTTTCCAACCCATGACCCCCGACAAAGTGCGTAAATCGCAAAACGCCCATGGCTTGTCGGTGTACGAAGTGCGCCGGGTTGATGGACGTTGGCAGATGGTGCGCCCATCGTCGTATGCACGGCGCGTGACCCTGAGCACGCCCTTTGATGTGCGTGGGCCCGCTGCCGGGCACCCCATGCTGCGTACCCAAGCCGATCCGAGTGGGCGGCGGGTGCTGGGCACTCTGAACAATTGCGCCAGCAGTCAAACCCCCTGGGGCACGTATTTGTCGGGTGAAGAGAACTGGATGTTTTATTTCTCGGGCGGTGAATCGATCAGCGCGCATCATCGGCGTTGGGGCATGCGGCCCCGAAGTGCGTACGGATGGTCACCCAGTGACCCCCGATTCGACGCCAGCCTGAACCCCAATGAACCGAATCGATTTGGTTGGGTGGTCGAAATTGACCCGCATGACCCCAGCAGCGTACCCGTCAAACGCACCGCGCTGGGACGCGCCGCGCACGAGGGGGCCTGGGTCGCCCTGACCCGTGATCAGCGCGCTGTGGTGTATTCGGGCGAGGACGCACGCTTTGAATACATCTATAAATTCGTCAGCCGTGACCCGATGCGTCCTGGTGGCGCCAAGGCCAACCGTGAGTTGCTCGATCATGGCACCTTGTATGTGGCCCGCTTTGACGCCGATGGCACGGGCCGCTGGCTGCCCCTAGTCCATGGGCAAGGCCCACTGACCCCTGAGAACGGATTTGCCGATCAGGGCGAAGTGTTGATCAAGGCGCGACAGGCCAGCGATGCTCTGGGCGCCACCAAAATGGACCGCCCCGAGTGGCTGACCATCGACACGCAACAGCGCTGGGTCTATTGCACCCTGACCAATAACAGCGAGCGCGGACTAGCCAACAAGCCGGGCGTCGATGCCCCCAACCCCAGGGCCAACAACGCCATGGGCCAGATCATCCGCTGGAGGGAAGACGGCGATTTCGACGGGCTCTCGATGGTCTGGAACCATCTGCTGCTGGCCGGCGACCCAGCCAATGAGCGGCCCGAGGCCAAGGGCAATATTCGTGGCGATGTGTTTGCTTGTCCCGACGGCATCCGATTTGGCCCCAATGGTTTGTTGTGGATCCAGACGGACGCTCACGCCACGCAAATGCACAAAGGCGAGTTGACCCGCATGGGCAACAACCAGATGCTGGCCTGCGACACCCGCACCGGAGAGGTGCGTCGATTCCTCACGGGCCCGACGAATTGCGAGATTACAGGGGTCACCTTCACGCCCGATGGCCGACATATGTTCATCAGCGTGCAACATCCTGGCGAGACCCCCTCAGACCGCAGCGACCCGAAACAACCGCAGCGTTTCTCCAACTGGCCCGATTTCCGCCCTGATGGCCGGCCCCGTTCGGCCAATGTGGTGATCAGCCGTCTCGATGGTGGCGTGATTGGGGGTTGAGTCAGATGAATCAGTGACCCATATGAGTCTCGCTCGCATGGGCATTGAGGCGTTGGCGTACCCTGGGACTCTTCAACAGGCGTTAAGATGCCGCAGTGATCAACCCGATTTTTCAAGGAATGTCCCATGTTCCGAGCCCTTTTGCTGGAAAAAAATGAAACCTTTCAAGCCCATGTGAAGTCCATCGATGAATCGGCCTTGCCGCAGGGTGACGTGACCATTCAGGTGGCTTATTCCACCCTGAACTTCAAAGACGGTCTGGCGATATGCAACAAGAGCCCGGTGGTGCGCCAGTGGCCGATGGTGGCCGGCATTGACGGTTCAGGGGCCGTGACGGAGTCGACCCATCCGGCCTGGAAGAGCGGCGATCAGGTGATTCTCAACGGGTGGGGCGTCGGTGAAACCCATTGGGGTTGTCTGGCGCAAAAAGCCCGATTGAAGGGGGACTGGTTGGTTCGATTGCCCGCCGCATTCACGCCACGCCAGGCCATGGCCATCGGCACCGCTGGCTACACCGCCATGTTGTGCGTCATGGCACTCGAGCGCCATGGGGTCAAGCCAGGGCAGGGTGATGTGCTGGTGACGGGTGCCAGCGGTGGGGTTGGCAGTGTGGCCGTGGCCCTGTTGTCGGCCTTGGGTCATCGGGTCGTGGCCAGCACGGGCAAAGCCAGCGAGCACGAATACCTGAGCCGACTGGGTGCCAGCGAGGTGATCGATCGCGCCAGCTTGAGCGAGGCCGGCAAACCTTTCCAGAAGGAACGTTGGGCCGCTGTGGTCGACACGGTGGGCTCGCACACCCTGGCCAATGCCTTGGCCCAAACCCGGTATGGCGGCGCTGTGGCCGCCTGTGGCTTGGCGCAGGGTATGGACCTGCCCACCACGGTGATGCCTTTTATTCTGCGCAATGTGGCCTTATTGGGGGTTGACTCGGTGATGGCTCCTTTGGCTCTGCGTCAGCAGGCTTGGGATCGATTGGCCCGCGACCTCAAGCCCGAATTGTTGGAGAGCATGATCGAAGAAGTGGGTCTGGAACAGGCCATTGCCAAAGCCCAGGACTTGATGGCGGGGCGTGTGCGTGGTCGCGTGGTTGTGAAAATTTAAGGGCGCCCGATGTTGCTCGATCTGGAAGATTCGCAACTGGTGTTGCTTGATCAGCAAGAGCGTTTGCTGCCTGCTTTGCACGACGGCATGGCCATGCTCCAACAGGCCTTGCGCTTGGCACAAGCCGCGCGGCTGCTGCGGGTGCCCATTTGGGGTACTGAACACCATCCCGAGGGATTGGGTCCCATGGTTGGCCCCTTGCGCAGTCTGTGCCCCATGGTCTTGCCCAAAACCAGCTTCAGTGCCGTGGGGGCTGGGCTGGCCGATCTTTTAAGGCCGGCGGTCAAGCCTCGCCCAGCGGGCAACGCCCGCAGCCTGCCCAAGCATTTGCAAAAGCCCACCCCCGAGGCCCCAGGCCGTTCGAGTATCCTGCTGGCAGGGTGCGAAACCCATGTGTGTTTGTTGCAAACCGCGCTGGAGTTGATCGAGCTTGAATTCGATGTCTGGGTGGTCACCGATGCCTGCGCCAGTCGAAACGAGCGTGACCGTGACGCTGCTTTTGACCGTTTGGCCGGTGCGGGTGCTGAACTGCTGACCACCGAAATGGTTTTATTCGAATGGTTGCGCGACTGCGAGCACCCGGCCTTCAAAAACATCTTGAGCCTGATCAAATAAAGCCGATCGCTTCTTTTGCAGACGGGCTTTATGGGGTTTGCGGACTGCTTGCGTCAGCCTGTCGCAAGCACGACTGTCGATGATTCGCCACGAATCAACCGACTGGAGACTGCGCCATGGGTGCTTTTGACGATTTTCACAGCCTTTCCATCAACGATCGCGATGCCTTTTGGGCCGAACAGGCCAAATTGATCGATTGGAAAGACGCCCCGCGCCAGATCTGCGACTACCAAAACCCGCCCTTTGCCAAGTGGTTTGTCGGTGGTACCACCAATTTGTGCCACAACGCGGTGGACCGGCATCTGAAAGACCGTGCCAATCAAAACGCCCTGATTTTTGTCTCGACCGAAACCGATCAGGAGCTCACTTACACCTTTGCGCAATTGCATGACGAAGTGCAACGCATGGCGGCGATCCTGCTCGAGTTGGGGGTTGGCAAGGGCGATCGGGTGCTGATTTACATGCCCATGATCGCCGAGGCCTGTTTTGCCATGCTGGCCTGCG
>CAYMJT010000028.1:0-23582 GCA_964390775.1 uncultured Bordetella sp. | reverse complement strand
CGCGAGCTGGTTCAGGCCTGCAAGGCGGCCGGACTCAAGGTGCTGCTGGTCAGTGGCGGCTTCACCTACTTCACCGACCGCGTACGCGACGAACTGGGCATCGACTACACCCGCAGCAATGTGTTTGAAATCATCGAGGGCCGATTGACAGGCCGCATGCTCGATCAAAGTTGGGGTGATATCTGCGACGGTGAAGAGAAAAAGCGCATGCTCCTTCAAACCTGCACCCGTTTAGGGATCACCCCAGCGCGGGCCATCGCCATGGGTGACGGCGCCAACGACCTGCCTATGATGCAGGCCTGCGCCGATGCGGGGGGGCTGTCGGTGGCTTACCACGCCAAACCCAAGGTGCGTGAACAAGCCATGGTCTCGATCGAAATGGGTGGCCTGGACCGTCTGCTGGAAGTGCTTGCACCAGGTTTATGATAGAACCCTCAAGGAGTTTAGTCATGGGCTGGTTTGACGGATTCGATTTGCATAAACCCATTCTTCGGGGTCGCCCAGTGCGCTTTCGCATGACCCAGCGCGCCCAATGGCAGGCTCACCCCGATCGCCCCGTACTGGTCTTGCTGCATGGGTTTCCACAAACCCATGTCCTGTGGCACCGGGTGGCACAACAACTCCAGCACCACTACCGACTGGTCATGCCCGACCTGCGTGGTTATGGCGAGTCATCCTGCGAGTTAGGAGAACCCGACCACGCCAATTACAGCAAACGCGCGATGGCACAGGAGGTCATCGATCTGCTCGATTCGCTGGGCGTGCAAGATTTTTACTTGTGTGGTCACGACCGTGGGGGACGGGTGTCGCATCGTTTGGCGCTCGATCATCCGCAGCGGGTTCGCAAATTGTGTGTGCTCGACATCGCCCCAACCCTGGACATGTACCAAGGCACCGATTTTGCTTTTGCCAATGCCTACTACCACTGGTTTCATCTGATACAGCCTGCGCCTGTGCCCGAGGTCATGATCGGTGGCGACCCCGAAAACTACCTCAAACTGAAGATGAAAGGTTGGGGGAGCAATGGCGGTTCTTTTTTTGAGCCCGAGGCCATGGCCGAATACATCCGTTGCATCTGCGATCCGACGCTCAACGAAAAAGGTTGGCGCGCCGCAGTGCATGCCAAGGCCGAAGACTACCGGGCCAGTGCGGGAATCGATCTTGAGCATGACCGGGCCTCACGCGCACAAGGCCACAAAATAGGCTGCGATCTGCTCGTCATGTGTGGTGATCGAGGTGTGGTGCATCGCTTATTTGACCCACTGGCGCTGTGGCAGGCCCAATGCTCGGCCCATGTGACCTACCAAGCTGTGCCCTCGGGCCATTACATCCCGGAAGAACTCCCCGAAGTCACTGCCCAAGCTCTGCTGGACTTCATGCGATAGCCGCCTCAGTCGACGGGACGCGGTGTACCCCGCGCATCCAAACGCGCCGTATGAATTCGCCACTGTTGCACGCCCTGTCGGCTCACTTCCAAGCTCAGTAACCAGCCTGTCAGTTCTTCGGGTTTGGTGAAGCCATCAAAAACAAAGTTACCCAGGCTGTAAATAATGGGTTTGCCACGGTAATTTTCGATGTCTTGGGTCACGTGTGGATGCGTCCCCACCACCGCGTCGGCGCCAGCGTCAATCATCAGTCGCGCCAATTGGCGTTGCCTGGGGCTGGCCAATTTTTCGTACTCGACGCCCCAGTGCATGAACGGTATCACCACATCAGCACCCCAATGGCGGCGTGCCGATACGATGTCACGCACCACCTGATCGTCGTCGCTCCAGGCACACCCAGGCCGATCATGATCGGCTTCAAAACGACGAGGGAAGAATTCGTTGTAACCCAAAAAAGCCACTTTCACGCCATGCCGCTCGATAATCCAGGGTTTGTGCGCCTCGCTCAGGTTGGCCCCAGCACCAAAACGCCCTATGCCATGGGCATCGAGCAAACCCAGGGTTTGGGTCAGAGCCTCAACCCCAAAATCACCCATGTGGTTGTTGGCCAAAGAGAGCGCATCAAAGTGTCGCTTCAAAACTGGCATGACCCAAGGATGGGCACGGAAGGTGTAAATTTTGTTGGGCACAGGCCGACCCACAGTGGCCACCACACTCTCCAGGTTTCCGACCCGAATATCGTGTTGCCTGAGCAAGCCAGCGAAATAATGGAATGGGTCGGCGCCTTGGCGGATCGCGCGTCCGGGCCCTTGGGCCAACATCACGTCGCCCACCATGGCAATTTTCACCAACCCCGACTGGGGCTGGCTCGTTTGCCCCCATACAGCATAGGCCATGCTGGCCAAGCACAAGCAAGCCAACCACGCGCGTGCGGAGATGCGTATCATGCAGGCTCCTTGTCAGTGAGCAGTCGACATTGATAGCGCAACTGTCGCCCCAGATCGGGCGAATACACCCTTTGCTCACCGGTCAAAGCTCCCCCTCCACGACGCGCAGATTGCAACATGGCAGCGTCGTAGGTGCTGTGTTGCAAGACCGTGAACTGATCGCCGTCCCAATACGAGACAACGATGATCAGGGTATCGGAGTGCGCTTGCCGACTTGCAGCCAGCACCTTGATCCGAAAGCGCTGCCCCACCTCGATACCTGGTGTTGTATAAATTTGTTCAGGGTCGGGGCGAAACTCTTGGCTCCAGTGGTAAATGGAGTAGTCGGCTTGGCAAGCCACCCGCAGTATTGGCTCGACTTGCGCATGACTGACCGCTGCCAGGGCGCTCAACCCAGCCAGCCAGACCCAATACCGCCACAGAGTCATGGCTTGATGTAAGCGTAGCGATCTCGAAATTGCAGGGCGCCGATGCGGGCCACCCCCGACGGGGTGAAATCGGCATCCAGTATGAATTGGTCTTTCTTCAGATTGCGGTTACGCAAGGTGATCTCACACACCTCGAAGCGAACCCCGCGCGCTTTCAGGGCCGATACCAAGGCGGCGTAGTCTATGCTGGGGTTTTTGTCGTCGCGCGCTCCCTCCATGAGGAAGTCTACGCCATTGGCGTGGGTCACGACCACGATCTGGGTGTCGGGCAAGGTGTCGAGGTGATTGCGAATATTGCGCAAGCCTTTGGTCGCTTGCTGTGCCGCATCATCGATGTGATAGACCACCTTGTCAAGCGCATGGGCCGCAAGCGTCGTGAAACACGTCAGCAAAGCAATGGCAAGGCTGCGGGAATAAGGCTTATGCGTCATGGTCTGTCTCCAGAAATCAATTTTTTAACGCGCACATCCTACCCGATACACGTCGATTTCAGGCTACCATCGGATGCAGGAGAACCCCATGACCACCCCCAGATACTCCCCCCAGGCCTTGTCAGACTTTGCCCAAAACTGCTTGCTCAAAGCGGGCCTTCAAGCCGATATGGCCCGGTGTGTGGCCGAGACCCTGGTCGAGGGCGATTTGCTCGGGCACGACACCCACGGACTCAATCTGCTGGCCCCCTATGTCAAAGAACTGGAATCGGGGGCCATGACCCGATCGGGTTCGCCGAAAATCCTGATGGACAAACCTGCGGCCCTGAGTTGGGACGGTCAGCGCCTTCCCGGCCCCTGGTTGGTCCGCAGGGGTCTTGACACCCTCATGCCCAGGGCACGCGATCTGGGTTGTGCGTCTTTGGTCATCCAACGCGGCCATCACATCGCCTGCCTCGCCGTGTACCTGCGCTGGGCACTGGAGCAGGGGTTCTTGATGCTGCTGGCCTCGTCCGACAACAACTCTGCCAGCGTCGCACCCTTTGGCGGTACACAGGCTGTATTCACACCCAATCCTTTGGCCTTGGGCTTTCCCTTGAGCGATGGCGGCGTCATGATCGACATTTCTGCCTCGATCACCACCAACAACATGCTCAACCGAAAAAGGGCGGCAGGCGAGCGCTACGCCCACGATGTGCTCATGGATGCCCAAGGTCACCCCACCAATGACCCTGCCGTTTTGTCCCAAACCCCACCGGGTACTTTGCTCCCGGTGGGCGGTTTGACCCATGGCCACAAGGGCTTTGGCTTGGCCCTTTTGGTCGAATCGCTGACCGCCGGACTCGCGGGCCGAGGCCGCGCGGACCCCAAAGAGGGCTGGGGTGCCACAGTACACATGACCCTCTATCACATCGACTCTTTCAGTGGCCAGACCGAATTCTTGCGACAAATGGATCATGTGGCTCAGATGTGTCGCACCAATCGCCCGATCGATTCAAACCGACCCGTGCGCATGCCCGGCGACCAAGGCCATCGTCGCTTCAGAGAACAGTCGCAACATGGCATCGTGCTGCATCCCAGCATCTGGCCCCAACTTGAACCTTTGTCGCAAAAACTGGGGCTACCCTTGCCCCACCCTCTTTGAGGAAGCTCCGCATCATTTGGGCGAAGTCGCGTTGCGAGCCCAATCGGCCCTATCGCAAGGCCATGTAGATGGTCTGCGCCAACTCGGGGGAAATGCCCTCCACGCTGGCCAGATCCTGCACACTGGCCTCGGCCACCCCCCTGGCACCGCCAAAGCGTTGCAGCAGCCTGGCCCGTTTTTTGGGACCGATGCCAGGGATCTCTTCCAGCTGACTGCCGCCGACTCGCACCTTGGCCCGTTGCGCCCGCATCCCTGTGATTGCAAACCGATGCGCCTCATCGCGAATCTGGGCCACCAGCATCAGGGCGGCGGAGTCTTTACCCAGATAGACTTTTTCGCGCCCGTCGGCAAAAACCAACTCCTCCAAGCCAACCCGACGGCCCTCGCCCTTTTCGACGCCGACGATGCGTGAAATATCCAAGCCCAAGGCTTCAAACACTTCGCGCGCCATGGCCACCTGACCCTTGCCGCCGTCGATCAGCACCAGGTCAGGCATGCGTCCCTCACCCAGTCGCTCGGCTTCGGCCAATTTACTGTAACGACGGGTCAGTACTTGACGCATGGCCGCATAGTCGTCGCCGCCCGTAATGCCTTCGATGTTGAAGCGTCTATATTCAGACGCTTGCATTTTGTGATGATGAAACACCACACACGAGGCCTGGGTCGACTCACCCGCGGTGTGTGAAATATCAAAGCATTCGACCCGAAAAGTGTCCAGGTCTTCGGGCGCCAAGTCCAGGGCCTCGACCAGCGCTCGGGTGCGGGCTTGTTGCGAACCTTCTTCGGCCAATAGTCGGGTCAACTGAATTTGGGCATTTTGTTGCGCCATGTCCAACCAGTCTCGTCTTTGCCCCCGAGGCTGGTGTACCCAGTTGGCCTTGACCCCTGTTTGTTCAATCAGGGCTTGACACAGAGCCGGGTCTATTTTGTGGCTCAACACCAGGGTCGCTGGCATGGGGGTTTCGATGTAATGCTGGGCCACAAACGCTTCCAAAATCTCCTTGGCCTCGGCCCCTTCGGCGTGCTGCGGAAAGTAGGGCCGGTCGCCCAAATGCCGTCCGCCCCGCACCATGGCCAAGTTCACGCAGGCTTTACCGCCCTGAAGGTGGACCGCCAAAATATCCACATCCTGATCGTCGACAGTGTCCACAGACTGCTGATGCAAAACTTTGGACAGTGCGGCCATTTGGTTACGCACCTCAGCGGCCTGCTCATATTCCAGCCGTTCGGCGTACTCCATCATGCGCACTTCCAGGTCTTGCAACACCTCCCGGGTTTCGCCTCGCAAAAATCGGGCCGCACTATCCACTGTACCCTGATAGGCTTCGGCAGCGATGTGTCCCACGCAGGGCGCGGAACAGCGCTTGATCTGATACAAAAGACAGGGTCGCGTTCGGTGCCTGTAAACACTGTCTTCGCAAGTGCGCAGACGAAACACCTTTTGCATCAACCAAATGGTTTCTCGCACGGCCCACACAGAGGGGTAAGGGCCAAAATAATCGTGTTTTTTGTCAACCGCGCCCCGGTAATACACCATACGCGGGCTCTCGCCTCGGGTGATTTTGAGATAGGGATAACTTTTGTCGTCCCGAAACAGAATGTTGTAGCGCGGCTTGAGGGTTTTGATCAGGTTGTTTTCCAGCAGCAAAGCCTCGGCCTCAGATCGCACCACGGTCGTTTCCATGCGGGCGATCTTGCTCACCATATGACCAATTCGGGTGCCGTCGTTGCCCTTGCGGAAATACGAAGAGACCCGCTTTTTCAGATGGATGGCTTTGCCCACATACAAGACCTGTCCGGCTGCATCGAAATAACGGTAGACACCAGGCAATCCAGGCAAAGAGGCCACCTGGGCCAGCAATTCGGGCGGATATTCGTGCCGTGTGTCGGTGGGCTCGGTGCTCATGCCCGCTATTATGCGAGCCATGTGGGATGTTTTTTGCCGCGTCATCGACAACCATGGCGACCTCGGGGTGTGTGTGCGCCTGGCCCGCCAGCTGGCGGCCCGGGGCGAGTCGGTGCGCTTGTGGATCGACGATGACCAGGCCTTGCCCTGGATGGCCCCTGATCTGGCACTTGATCAACAACCCCGCATTCAGTGTCTGTCTTGGTCACAAGCGCAAAACCCGTCTTATTTGCGTGGGTTGCCCGCTTCGAAGGTCTGGATCGAGGCATTTGGCTGCGAGCTGCCCGAGTCCTTTGTGACCCACGGGGTCGCGCAGGTCCAGGCCCTCGGCCTGCGCCCCCCGCTCTGGGTCAATCTCGAGTACCTGAGCGCCGAGCCATTTGTCGAACACGCCCATGGCCTGCCCTCACCAGTCATGAGCGGCCCGGCCCGAGGTTGGACCAAACATTTCTTTTACCCTGGCTTCAATGAACAAACGGGGGGATTGTTGCGCGAGTCCGATTTATTACAAATGCAAAGAGACTTCGACCGCACCAGCGTACGACGGCGCTGGCTGCCCAATGATCCCCAAGGTCTGCTGGTCAGTTTGTTTTGTTACGAACCTGCTGGCCTGCCCAGTTTGCTGGCCCACTGGTCATCCCACGACCAGCTTTGGGTCACCCCGGGCCGATCCAGGGCAGCTTGGGAGGCAGCCCTGGGCCAAGTTCGTCCTGATCCGTCCATTCTGAAGCAATTTCACGCCCTACCCTACACCGATCAGGCTGGGTTTGATCACATGTTGTGGTCCTGTGACCTGAACCTGGTGCGGGGCGAAGACTCCTTGATTCGGGCCTTGTGGGCCGGTCAGGCCCTGGTCTGGCAAATCTACCCCCAGCACGATGGGGCACACCATGCCAAATTGGACGCCTTTCTCGATGCCCTCAATGCCCCCGACAGCCTGCGCCATTGGCACCGGCGCTGGAATGGCATCGAGCCCGGCCCCTGCCCGGCCCTGACACCGCCCATGGTGCGCGAGTGGCAAGAGTGTGTGGTCGCAGCGCGTCAACGCTTGTTGGCACAAAGCGATTTGCTGACCCGCTTGCTCGCCTGGATCGCCGAACCAAAGTCAGGCTTGGCAAAAAAGCGTTAAAATACAAGGTTTTGCACTCACACAACATTGGTCTTCTATGAAAATCGCCCAAGAAATCCGCGCCGGTAACGTCATCATGCACGGCAAAGACCCCATGATCGTCTTGCGCACAGAATACGCCCGTGGCGGTCGTGGTGCTGCCACGGTGCGCATGAAACTCAAGGCCCTGCTCTCGAACATGGGCGCCGAAGTGGTGTTCAAAGCTGACGACAAGATGGACCAAATCATTTTGGACCACAAAGAGTGCACCTATTCGTATTTCGCCGACCCCATGTATGTGTTCATGGACGCCGAATACAACCAATACGAAGTCGAAGCCGCCAATATGGGCGACGCCTTGAACTACCTCGAAGACGGTATGTCGTGCGAAGTGGTGTTCTATGACGGCAAGGCCATCTCGATCGAATTGCCCACCACTGTGGTGCGCGAAATCACCTGGACCGAACCCGCCGTCAAGGGCGACACATCGGGCAAGGTGCTCAAGCCTTCCAAAATTGCCACTGGCTACGAAGTTGCCGTGCCGCTATTCGTCGACCAAGGCGACAAAATCGAAATCGACACCCGCACCGGCGAATACCGCAAGCGCGTCTAATGCGCATTGGCTAAGCCGAACCCAAAGGCAACTCGACAGTTGGTGACCCTGTCATAAAATGACCGTCATGGACGGCATGCTCGACCCCCAAGACCCTAGACTGGCCCAAGCCTGGGAGATCCTCCAGGCCCAAAATGACTTGGGCCTATCTCTCGAGCCCGACTCCAACCGATTGGCCTTTGCTGATCCCGAATTTTTGCTAAGGCGCGAGGCTCGGGGTATTCGTTTCCAACTCGAATTGCTCAAGCCCGACCTCGAAATGAAGGCACGCGGCATCGAGCACACCATCGTGGTGTTTGGCAGCGCCCGCTTTAGCAGCCAAGAACAATCTGAGCAGATGCGACTCGAGGCCCAAGCCCATGGCGATGCCCAGGCCCAGGCCCAAGCCGAAGTGCGTTTGCGCAATGCGCGCTACTATGAAGCGGCGCGCCAGTTTGGCGCCCGGGTCGTGCGTGGCACGAATGATCTCAGTCCCGCCGAGCGTTTATACGTGTGCACCGGCGGCGGCCCTGGCATTATGGAGGCCGCCAACCGTGGAGCCCACGAGGCAGGCGGCATCAGTGTCGGTCTCAACATCGCGCTGCCCCACGAGCAACACCCCAACCCCTACATCAGCCCTGGCTTGAGTTTCAAATTCCATTACTTCGCCCTGCGCAAAATGCATTTCATGATGCGCGCCAAGGCGCTCGTGGCATTTCCGGGGGGCTTTGGCACACTCGATGAATTGTTCGAAACCTTGACCCTGGTGCAATGCAAAAAAGCCAAACCAGTGCCCATCATCCTGTTTGGCAGCGCGCACTGGAAGCGCCTGCTCAACCTCGATCTGCTGGTGGAAGAAGGGGCCATTGCTCCCGAAGACCTGGAGCTGTTCAACTACGTCGACGATGTCGAAGAGGCTTGGCGGGTGATCCAGTCTTTTTACGGTTTGTAAGGCAGCAACGACCCACTACAGTTTCCGGGCTTCAAGCGAGCCCAGGGTGACCGAAGTGGCCATGATCCAGAACACCGGCGCCGCCCCCAACACCGCGCTGGCCGCACCAAACAACAAAGGCATGCCTACACTCGACGCGTTGATGGTCATCAAGCGCAGACCCAAGGCTTGACCCAGTCGATGCTCAGGCGTGATTTGATGCAAGGCACTCATGACCATGGGTTGTACCGCTCCCAAAAACAAGCCCAAGAGCAAGGAACACGCGCCCATGACCCATGCGTTGGGGGCAAATGGATACACCGTCAAAGTGGCTCCGGTGACCCACATGGCGACCTGAATGATCTGGCGCTCTTTGAATCGTCGGGCGATCCACGGCAAGACCAATCGGGTCAGGGTGGCCGCCAGGGCAAACATGCCCAGCACTGTTCCTATCGCTGAAGCGCTGACGTCACGCTCATGGCCCAAAATGGGCACCATGAAGGTGTGCACATCCCAGCACGAAGACAAAAACCAGTTCACCAACAACAGACGGCGCAGGGGTGCATCGCGCAACAATTCAAAAGCCCCGCCAGGCCTTTGCACCGGATTGGATTCCTGCGTCGATCTCGAGGGCACCCGCCGCGCCAACACCCATCCCAACAAGGGGAACAGACCCAAGCACGCAAACGCACTGCGAAAACCGAATAGGTCGATCACGATGCCAGCACTCAAAGGGCCCAGAAAATTCGAAACCGCTGGGCCGATGGAGAGCCAACTGAACGCTGAGCGCAAATCGTCCAGATCATGCGACATGCGCCCTACGTGTCGCTGCAAGGCAATGATCACCAAGCCGCAGGCGGCCCCTGAAGCCAGCGCTGCCCAGCCCAGCACCACCCCATGCGGCCAAAGCGCCGCCGACAAGGCGGCAACGCTGGCCAAGCCCATGGCCAGGGTAAAACACACCCGCAGGCCCCAGCGATCAGAGAGGCGCCCAGCTGGCAAAGCCAAAAACACCTGACTCAAGGCAAATAGCGACAGCAGCACCCCGATCGCCGCCTCAGTTTGCCCCTCGCGCAGCAAATACAGCGGCGCCGCCATGCGCAAACCCGTCATACACGAGTGCAAGCACACCTGCGCCACCACCAAGCGTGCCAACTCACGCTTCATGTTTTATCGCCCTCCTCGATGGGCGGCAACAAGGCCTTGGCCTCGTCAACGGGCAAGGCCTCGACCTGATTCAGCGCCCGCTTCATCTGGCGACTGCGGCTTTGCGCCAGATCCAGTGTATTGGCGGCCTTGTGCACCTGATCGCGCACTTTTTCGACCCATTCGCCGTAACGCTCAAATTCGGTTTTGACCGCACCCAATACCTTCCAGACCTCGCTGGCCTGTCGCTCCAAGGCCAAAGTTCTGAATCCCATTTGCAAACTGTTGAGCAAAGCCAACATGGTGGTGGGGCCAGCCAGCGTCACATGGTGCTTGCGCTGCAAACCCTCCAACAGACCGGGGCGGCGCAGCACCTCGGCAAACAAGCCTTCAGAGGGCAAGAACAATATGGCGAAATCGGTGGTGTGAGGCACACAGATGTACTTTTCGGCCATCGACTTGGCTTCGGCCCATATCTGGTTTTCCAGGGCTTTGGCCGCGCTCTCCGCCCTGGGGCCGTCGGCTTGGACCTGCGCGTCGAGCAGGCGCTCGAAATCCTCGCGAGGAAACTTGGCGTCTATGGGTAGCCACACCGCTTGCTCATCGCCTTGGCGACCGGGTAATCGGACTGCAAAATCGACCACCGCATTGCGTCCTGGCACGACGGCAGCCTGGCTCACGAATTGTTCGGGCGTCAACACCTGCTCCAACAAGGCATGGAGTTGAATCTCACCAAAGATGCCGCGCGATTTGACATTCGAGAGCACACGCTGCAAGTTGCCCACATCCTGGGCCATGACTTGCATCTGACCCAAGCCCTGTTGCACCTGCTGCAGTCGTTCGGCGACTTGCGAGAAACTTTGACTCAACTTGGCTTCAAGCTGGGTTTGTAATTGTTCGTCTACCGTGCGCCGAATTTCATCCAAGCGCTGCAACAAGGCCTCGCTCAGGGCCTTTTGCTGTAAGCTCAGTTGTTCGTTGAGGTTGCGCTGAAACAGAGCCAAACTTTCTTGCTGCTCGCCCCGCGCCATGCGAGCCGACTCTTGAATTTCACGCCGCAGTTCCCGCTCGATGCGCTCGCCCTGGGCCAATAGCTCGGCCCAGCCCGGTTTCAGATCGACTTCAGCGCCAGTGCGATCGTGTCGGGCCCAGGCGTAGCCGAGTGCGGCAGCGATCACCCCCACCACGACCAGGGAAGGCAGCACATCGATCCAGTTCAAGCACTCACCTCATTGAGCGGGGTGATGGCACGACCTTGCTCAAAAAATGCAATCAAGTTATCAGCCGCCAACTGGGCCATCTTCAGGCGCGTTGCCATGGTGGCACTGGCAATGTGCGGCGTGAGGACCACATTCTTGAGCGCCAATAAACCCGGGGCCACCTCGGGCTCGCCTTCAAACACATCCAAGCCCGCCGCACTGATCCGGCCCAGCCGCAAAGCCTCGATCAAGGCTTGCTCATCGACGATGCCACCGCGCGCAATATTGACCAGGGTGGCGCTCGGCTTCATCAAAGCCAATTCGGCTGCGCCAACAATGTGGTGGGCGGCGGGCGAGTAAGGCAGGACCAACATCACATGGTCCGATGCCTTAAACAACTCGTCCTTGCTCACCCAACTGGCCCTTAACTCGGACTCGACACTGGCTGGCAAGCGGCTGCGATTGTGATACAGCACCTTCATGCCAAAACCATGGGCCCCGCGTCGGGCGATGGCCTGTCCAATGCGCCCCATGCCCAAAATTCCCAGGGTCGAGCCGTGCACCTCGGCCCCGGCAAACAAATCGTAACGCCACTGGGTCCAGCGGCCAGCGCGCAAAAAATGCTCGCTCTCGGTCATGCGCCGGGCTGTGGCCATGAGCAAGGCAAAGCCAAAGTCGGCGGTGGTCTCGGTCAGCACATCGGGGGTGTTGGTGGCCACCACGCGGGCTGCCGTCATCGCCGGCACATCGAAATTATTAAACCCCACCGCCATATTGGCGCAGATGCGCAAATCAGGGCTGGATGCCAGCTGTTCTGGGCGTATGGGGTCGGCCCCAGTGGTCAGCGCCCCATGGCAGGCCGACAGCGCGGTCATCCAGGATTCGGGGGTCCAAGGCACATCGTCCTGGTTGGATCGAAGCTCGAAATGGCGGGCCAGCCGTTCCAACACTTCGGGGAAAATCGGTCGCGCGACGAGTATGCGGGTTTTCATGGGTAATCTCAGACGAACCTGGTTTTGGGAGTGTGCTGTGCCACAATGCGGCGCAACCCTGACTCCCATTCTATTTTGACAAGAGGCTCAGCGTGGAATTCACCCCATTGCAACTGGTCGCCACTGTGATATTTACCATCGCCGTGGCCCACACCTTTTTGACCAAGTACTTCGAGCGCCTGGCCCATGTGTACCCCAATCATGCCGGCCTGTTCCATCTCTTGGGCGAAGTGGAGGCCGTGTTTGGCTTTTGGGCCTTGCTGCTTATGCTCGTCATGGTCGCCATGGTCGGCCAGTCCGACACCATCGGCTATCTGGAGGGCCGCAACTACACCGAACCCATGTTTGTGTTCGTCATCATGGTGGTCGCCGCCAGTCGCCCGGTCATGTCCCTGGTCAAGGACTCGGTTCTGGGCTTGGCCTTGCGCCTGCCCGGCCACACCCGCATGGTCTTGATGCTGCTGATTTTGTTCATCGTGCCCTTGTTGGGATCGTTCATCACCGAACCCGCAGCCATGACCTTGGCCGCCCTGCTTTTGCGCGACATCATTTTCAACCAACACGCCTCGCACTGGCTGCGCTACGGGGCTTTGGGGGTATTGTTCGTCAACGTCTCCATCGGCGGTACCTTGACCAGTTTTGCGGCACCACCGGTGTTGATGGTGGCTGCCAAGTGGAACTGGGACATGGCCTTCATGCTGTCCCACATTGGTTGGCGCGCGACCATCGCCTGCTTCATCAACGCTGCCGCACTGGTGTTGCTCTTCCGCCGTGAGTTGTGTGCCCACCCGCATCTGAATGTACCCAGTCGGCGCGAAGTCCCTTTGAGTGTTTCGGTCGTGCATGTGCTCTTTCTGGCCGGTGTGGTGGTCTTTGCCCACCATCCGGTGATCTTTATGGGTCTATTCCTCTTCTTTCTGGGTTACACCACGGCCTACAAGGCGTATCAAAGCCCCCTGATCTTGCGTGAAGCATTGATGGTGGCCTTTTTTCTGGCTGGCCTGGTGGTGCTGGGCGGCATGCAAGACTGGTGGCTCAAGCCGGCCCTGTTGTCGATGGACAGCTCAGCGGTCTATTACGGTGCAACCGCCCTGACCGCCATCACCGATAACGCCGCCCTGACCTATCTGGGCTCATTGGTCGAAGGGCTGAGCGAGGAATTCAAGATTTCGCTGGTCATGGGTGCCGTCACTGGCGGCGGCCTGACGCTCATCGCCAACGCCCCCAACCCAGCGGGTGCAGCCATCCTCAAGGTCAGGTTCAGCGATCAGGCCATCAGCGCCAAAGACTTGTTTCTGGCCGCCAGTCTGCCTACGCTGGTGGCAATTGTTTGCATGCGCTTTATCTAACTTCCCTGGCTACAAATCAAACACCTGGCGCAAATACGCCAGATATTTTTCGTCTTCGCACATGTTTTTGGCTGGCGTGTCCGATAACTTCGCGACCGGCTGTCCATTGCATCGGACCATTTTGATAACGATTTGCAAGGGTTCGTAACCCAGGTCATTGGTCAAATTGGTGCCTATGCCAAAAGCCAGTTGCGTACGGCCATGGAACTGACGAAACAACTCGATGGTTCGAGGCACCGTCAGTCCGTCGCTGAAAATCAGCGTCTTGGTCAAGGGGTCAACCCGATTGCGACGGTAATGCTCGATCATTCGTTCGCCCCAGGTAAAGGGGTCGCCACTGTCGTGGCGAGCACCATCGAACAATTTGCAGAAATACATATCGAAGTCGCGCAAAAATGGCTCGATGCCATAAACATCGCTCAGCGCAATGCCCAAATCGCCTCGGTACTCACGCGCCCAGGACTCAAACCCAAACACCTGGCTGTCGCGCAATCGTGGCCCCAACGCCTGACAGGCCTGCAAGTACTCGTGCGCCATGGTCCCCAGCGGAGTCAAACCCAATTTCATGGCCAGCAAGACATTGCTGGTGCCGGCAAATTGTCCACCCGGACCGGTACCCAGTTGGACCGACAAAACACGCAAAACCTCTTCGTGCCAGGCCCTGGAGAATCGTCGGCGCGTGCCATAGTCTGCGATGCGCAGGGGTTGTAGGTCGGCGGCTTTGAGTGCGGCGATCTTCTCGGTGACCCGCTTGCGACCTTCCACAAAATCGGGCACCCGTTGGGTGTTTCGAAAGTACACCTCGTTGACGATGGCCAGGACCGGGATCTCAAACAAAATCGTATGCAGCCAGGGCCCCTGAATCGTGATGTCGATCTCGCCGTCCAGCCGGGGTTGAATATCGATGTACTTTTCGTTCAGCTTGAACAATCCCAAAAAGTCGACAAAATCGCTTTTAATGAACCTCAATTCACGCAGCCAGGCCAATTCGGCATCCTGAAAGCGCAAGCTGCACAAAGCTCGAATTTCTTGTCGGATCTCGCTGACCATCGAGGCCAGTTCAATGCCTGGGTTGCGGCACTTGAAACGGTATTCAACCTGTGCCCCAGGAAACTGATGCAGCACTGCCTGCATCATGGTGAACTTGTACAGGTCGGTGTCGAGCAAACTGCTAATGATCATGGCCACATCGTCCCTATTCCAGCCAATGGGTAAATGACGCCACTGCTTCGCGTGGGGTGACAAAGGTGTTGACCACTTCGCTCTCGTCGGCCCAACCCAAAGCCATGCCACACACCAGCATCTCATCGGCGCTGGCGCCAATGTGGGGCAAGATGATGCGAGCGAACTGGTTCCAGGCGGCCTGCGGGCAAGTGTGCAAGCCACGGGCGCGGGCCGCCACCATGAGCGTTTGCAAAAACATGCCGTAATCCACCAGCGACCCCCGGCCCATGACCCGATCCATGGTGAACATCAAACCCACTGGTGCGTCAAAAAACCGGAAATTGCGCTGGTGCTGGGCATGCATCTTGTCTTTATCGCCTTTACCGATGCCCAACAAGCCGTACAGTCCCCATCCGTTCTCGCGTCGGCGATCAATATAGGGGCTGACCCATTGGGTAGGGTAATAGTCGTATTCTTCGCGATACTGGGCCGCCAAGGACGGATCGGCACGCATGGCGTCGTGAGCCTGACACACCTGCTGCACCAGGGTATCGCGTTTTTTGCCCTGCAGCACATACACGCGCCAGGGCTGGGTGTTGGTGCCCGAGGGGGCCCGGCTGGCGATTCGCAAAATGTCTTCGATCATGGCGCGCTCGACGGGCTTGGGGGTGAACGCCCGCGTGGACATGCGGCTGGCAATTGCGTGATCGACGGCTTCTTGCTCGGTCATTGCAAAGTCTCCAGAAATTGTTTGAACGATTCGCTCAAGGCCGCAGGGCGCCGGTGCTGCCGATCGACATAGACATGGATGAAATGGCCTCGAGCAGCACACAGGTCTTGACCCTGAATAAACAGACCCACCTCGTAGCGCACGCTCGAGCCGCCGATGCGCGCGACCCGCACACCCGCATCAATCACCTGCGGGAAGCTCACGGGCGCAAAATAATTGCATTGGGTCTCAATCACGAGTCCGATGGTCGAGCCGTGGTGAATGTCGAGCACCCCATGTTGAATCAGCAAAGCATTGACCGCCGTGTCAAACCAGCTGTAGTACACCACGTTATTGACGTGTCCGTAGGTGTCATTGTCTTCCCAGCGCGTGGGTATGGTCTGATAAGCACGATAGGCCGAGCGTGGCTCGGGGGCAGGACGATTCGAGGTGTTCATGCCCCTTGATTGTGCCGCAGGTTCTGCCCCAGACTGAGCCAGCGCTGCCAATACTCAAGCGCGACACCAAAAGTATGAACTTGCACCTGCACCGTCTGCTCAATGTCGTGCCCATAACCTCCCGCCATCGCAAAGGCCAAGGGTTTGCGCCTTTGCCAGGCCCAATCGAAAACCCGACGGTCGCGCGCCTCCAAACCATCAAATGTCAGTTTCAACCGCCCCAAGCGATCGCCCTCGTGGGGATCGGCCCCAGCCAAATAAAAAACCAACTGAGGATCAAAGCGCTGCTCCAAAGTCAGCAAAGCCTGCTCCAGGGCATCGAGATAAGGGCCGTCCCCAGTACCGTCTGCCAACTCGATGTCCAGGTCGCTGTCCTCTTTACGGAACGGGAAGTTCCGTGCCCCGTGCATGGAGAGTGTAAAAACACTTTCGTCGCCCTGAAAAATCTTGGCCGTGCCATTGCCTTGATGCACATCCAGATCGATGATCGCCACCCTCAAGACCTGTCCCCGATGTCTGCGGGACCACTCGGCCTGCATCAAACGGGCCGCCACGGCCACATCGTTGAACACACAAAAGCCGCTGCCTTTGTCTGGGTAAGCATGGTGCGTGCCGCCGGCCAAATTGCCCGACACCCCTTCTAACAAGGCCGTTCGGGCAGCCTGGATGGTGGCACCACTCGAACCTCGGGCCCTTTGCACCATACCTTCGGACCACTGAAAACCAATCTCGCGCTGCGCGGCGCTACTCAACTCACCCCGAACCACCGCCTGAATGTAGTCCGGCGTATGGACCAGGGCCAGTTGTCCATCGCTGGCTGGTTCGGCCAATATGCGCTCGATCTCGGGCATCTGATCCAGACGCGCCCGCAGAATTTCGTACTTCCCCATCGGGAAGCGGTGCCCAGGGGGTAGTTTTTGGACTTGGGTAGAGGCGTAAAAAATCTTCACCCCAGCATTGTCGGCCAAGCCCAACTCACCCATAAAAAAGGGGGCGTCTTGCGACACCCCCGTGGAAGGGATCCTTGGGCCTAAGTGCCGCAGTGAGGATCCGAGGAGACAATCGGTGCGCGGTACAAAGACCGCAAACAATCAACGCTTGCGAGCGGTCGCGGCCTTGGTGGTGTTGACGGCGGTTTGGGCGACGGCTTGCAGATTGGCTTCAGCAGCCTGGGCGGCTTGCTTGACCACTTTTTGCACCGACTCATAGGCGTTGTTGGAAGCAGCCACAGCGGTTTTGAGCATGGCCACAGCCGACTCGGAACCTGCGGGGGCATTTTTGGCGGCCGCGTCAACCAGGTTCATCACGGCTTTTTGGGCGTCGGCCAATTGGGCTTCAGCGGCCTTGGTGAACTCGGCTTGGGTGCCGGCGGTGATGTCATACACATGACGGCTGTAAGCGCTGAACTTTTCGCCGACGGGTTGCAGGGCCTCGGTTTGCAGGGCCAAAAGCTGTTGCACATCTTTCACTTTCAACAGGGCTTGGGCATGGGCAGCCGATTCGTTCAGGGCGGCTTTGCCAGCAGCCAGGTTCAACTGAGCCAGCTTTTCGACGCCTTCAAAGGTCTTGCCGGTCAAACCAAACAAAACATCCAGATTGGCTTTGTTCACGGCCACAACTTGTTCAACGGTCAACATGAGAAACTCCTTGAGGTGGGTTAAGAAATCTGCACTGAGAAAACCATGTTGCAGTGCAGCATGGACTCTAGTATAGGGTTAACCCAGGTCAATTCAAGTGTTTATGTTGCGCCGCAGCATCTTTTAGAGTCGGCGTTCTAAAAATCAAGGCTGCAAAAAGCGCTTGAGCTCGGGCAAGGCCTGCAACATGGCCTGGCGGCCAGCCTGGATCGATCGTTGCCTCTCGCCAAACGATGCCGAGCCCACCCCATCGAGGGGGGGCTTGACGACCACCTCGGCTTCGCGCAACTCGTATTCCTTGATGCTCTTGCCCATGATGGTGAAGGTCTGCAACAAGACCTGCAACATGCCACTGGCCTTGTTCGACTCGGGGGTACTCGAGATATCGACCGCCAGCACAATATCGGCTCCCATCTGGCGGGCATAACGCACCGGCACCGGCGAAACCAGTCCGCCATCGACATACTCTTGACCCGCAATGCGGACTGGGTCAAACATGGCTGGTACAGCGCTCGATGCCCGGACAGCGGTGGCGATATCGCCGCGCTGGAACAAAACCCCCAACCCGGTATGCAAATCGGTGGCCACAATCCCCAAAGGCAAGCTCAAGTCCTCGATCTTCTTGCCCGCGGTGACCCTGGACACATATCGCGCCAAGCCATCCCCCTTGAGTAAACCCCGCGAAGTCAGGGGCAAGTTCCAATCGGTCAGCGCTGCCTCTTCCATGCTTTCGGCCAGCTTTTGCAATTGGGTCCCGTTGTGGCCCGACGCATAAAAAGCCGCCACCATGCTGCCCGCCGATGTGCCCACCACCAAATGGGGCCGAATCCCGGCCTCTTCCAGCACCTGAATCACGCCCACATGGGCAAAACCGCGTGCCGCACCACCGCCCAGCGCCAGCCCCAGTTTGAGCGGCCTGCGCACAGTGGTCGGCGTGGCACTGGCAGCCCCCTCGGTGGCGGCTGGCCCCACTGCTCTGGGCAGCTCGGTGCGAACCGTGGTTGAGGGCGGCGTCGCGCAGGCCGCCAAGCCCAGCACCCAAAGCCAGGGCAAGAGGCGACGCCAGACAGGGGTTGAAGTGGGTATGCAAGCCATCCCTCAAGTGTACGCAAGTGAAGATGCCGCCCCACCCCGCAGCCCGCTGCGTCAGCCATTTGGAATCCAAATGGCGCATAATTTTTCTTTTCAGAAAGCTCATAACCATGGACATTCAAGGCAAGGTATTCATCGTCACTGGAGGCGCTTCGGGCCTGGGCGAAGGTACGGCACGGCATTTGGCCCAGCTGGGCGGCAAGGTGCTGGTCGCCGACATGCAACAAGAGCGAGGGCAGCAAGTGGCGCGCGAGATCGGTGGACAGTTTGTGGTCTGCAATGTCGCCGACGAGGCCCAAGGCCAGGCTGTCGTCGATCAAGCCCTCACTATGGGCAAGCTGATGGGTCTCGTGAACTGTGCTGGCATTGCGCCTGCCGAGAAAACCACGGGCAAAAAAGGCCCGCACTCGCTCGATACCTACACCCGCACCATCATGGTCAACCTGGTTGGCACCTTCAACATGATCCGGCTGGCCGCCAGCGCGATGGAGCGCAACGAAGCCGAGCCCACTGGCGAGCGTGGTTGCATCGTCTCTACCGCCTCGGTCGCCGCCTACGACGGTCAAGTGGGTCAGGCCGCCTACAGTGCCTCCAAAGGGGGGGTGGTCGGCATGACCTTGCCCATCGCCCGTGACCTGGCCCGCAGCGGCATTCGCAACATGACCATCGCCCCTGGCATTTTTGGCACGCCCATGTTGTTCTCCATGCCGCAAGAGGTGCAAGACGCTTTGGCCGCCAGCGTGCCCTTTCCCTCCCGTCTGGGCCGTCCGCAAGACTACGCCCGATTGGTCCAACACATCTTTGAAAACGACATGCTCAATGGCGAAGTGATCCGCCTCGATGGCGCGATCCGCATGGCCCCCAAGTGAATCTGACCCGCCATCCACTGACCCTGTTGGTCTGGCTTGGGCTGGCGGGTCTGCCCTGGGCCTGGGCACAAACGCCCGCACCGGTTCAGTTTGAGACCCTGAACTTGCCTGAGGCCAGCAGCACATCCCGACCGCCATCGCTGGGTCGCTTTCAGCGTCATGCAGTCGTCAGCGCCCATCCTTTGGCCAGTCAGGCTGGCGCCGATATATTGCGTCGGGGCGGCAACGCCATCGATGCGGCCGTGGCCACCCAAATGGCCTTGGCGGTCGTAGAGCCACAATCCAGCGGCCTGGGCGGTGGCGGTTTCGCGGTGGTCTTTGATGGTGAGGGTGTATGGGCCTACGATGGCCGCGAAGCCGCCCCGGCGCGTGCCGATGCCCAGCTATTCATGCATCAAGGTCGTGCCATGGGTTTTGACCAGGCCCGGCAAAGCCCGCTTTCGGTGGGTGTACCTGGCCTGGTGCCCTTGCTGTGGACCATGCACCAACGCCATGGCCGCTTGCCCTGGCGGCAATTATTGGCGCCGGCCATCGAACTGGCCGAGCGCGGTTTTGCCATCGGCCCGCGCCTGCATCGTTTGCTGGACACCGACCCCTTGTTACGACTAGACCCGCAGGCCCTGGCGCTGTTCTACGATCGCCAAGGCCGGGCACTGGCCCCGGGGCAACGCTTGCGCAACCCCGAGTTGGGCTGGGCCTTGAGACGCATCGCCGCTCAAGGCCCCAGGGCCATCCAACAAGGCCCCATCGCTTTTGCGCTATTGCGCCGCATCGCGGCGGGCCTGCCTGAGGGCAGCGCCATGAACGAAGCCGATTTGCGCGACTACGAGGTGCGCGTCACGCCCGCTTTGTGCTTCGAGTGGCAGGCCCTACCTGGTACACGACTTTGTGGCCCGCCTCCCCCCAGCTCGGGGCCTCTGGCCGTGGGGCAAATTTTGAACTTACGCGAGTCACTGCTGAAGCGGGGACACCGCGACGAATGGCATGTCTATACTGAAGCAGCGCGATTGGCCTATGCCGATCGCGCCGTTCATGTGGCTGACCTGCCCCCTGGGCCAGCCCTGGGGGGCGACTGGCTGAACCTGTTACAGCCCACTTATCTGGAACGTCGAGCGGCGCTGGTGCAAGACCAGCGCTTGCCCAGCGTCGAAGCGGGCTCGCCGACGCAAATCCCCCTCAGTCATGGCGTCATGCCCGATCAAGCCGAATATGGGACCACACACCTCAATGCGGTCGACGCACAAGGCTGGGCCGTGGCCTTGACCAGCAGCCTAGAGAGCGCCTTTGGTGCCCGCCGCATGGTCAATACCCAACAAGGCCGTGCCGGTGGTTTTTTGCTCAACCACCAACTGACCGACTTTGCCTTGCAAGCCCCCGATGCCCATCAGCCCGCCTTGGCCAACGCCCCCGGCCCAGGCAAGCGACCCCGCTCGTCCATGAGCCCGCTGTTACTTTTGACCCACTCATCTAACCCCGTAGGCCCCACCGAGCAGGTCTCGGTGGCGCTGGGCAGCGCCGGCGGGCCGTTCATCATCCACCATGTGGCTCAAACCTTGATCCGTTGGCAAGGCGGTGCCGATGCGAGCACCCTGGCGAACTTGCCCCGTTGGGGCTTGACCGATCCCCAGGGGCCCATCTGGCTCGAAGCGGGCACCCGTGCCCTTGCAGGCGCCGAGGTCCTGCACCGATACGGCCACCCGACCCGCGTGAGCGAGATGAGCAGCGGGCTACACGCCATCTGGCGCGATGCACAAGGCCACTGGATCACCCTGGCCGACCCGCGCCGCGAGGGGGCCGGTGCTGGCCGCTGACCCTAGGGTCAGAGTGCCGCATACAATGGTCTGACCCCCAGTGCATCATGGCCATTCCTCAAGGATTTCTACAAGATTTGCTCGCCCGCGTCGATGTGGTCGATGTGGTGGGACGCCATGTCAATCTGAAAAAATCTGGCGCCAATTACTCTGGCCTGTGTCCATTTCACACTGAAAAGTCCCCCTCCTTTACCGTCAGCCCGACCAAGCAGTTCTACCATTGCTTTGGTTGCGGAAAAAACGGTGACGCGATCCGCTTCCTGATGGAACATTCAGGCATGGAGTTTGTCGAGGCCGTCAAAGAACTGGCGCAAAGCTGCGGCATGACCGTGCCCGAAGAACAAGGCAGCCCCCAAGAGCGAGAACAAGCCCGCCTGGCGCGGCAAAAACAAGCCACCCTGTCCGAGATGCTGGAAAAATTCTGCGCCGCCTATCGCCAACAATTGCGACAGTCACCCGGCGCCATCGAATACCTCAAAGGGCGTGGCCTGTCGGGCGAAGTCGCGCGCCAATTCGGTTTGGGCTATGCCCCACCAGGCTGGCGCTTCCTGGCTGGCATCTGGCCCGACTATGCCGACCCCAAGCTGCACGAGGGCGGCATGGTGATTGACAAAGACCAGGGCAGCGAGGGCGCAGACGGCAACGCAGAACACCGCCGTTATGACCGATTTCGCGATCGCATCATGTTTCCGATCCGTAACGTCAAGGGCGAGTGCGTCGGCTTTGGCGGACGTGTTCTGGGACAAGGAACGCCCAAATACCTCAACTCGCCCGAAACCCCGGTCTTCAGCAAAGGCCGTGAACTGTATGGTCTGTTCGAAGCCCGTCAGGCCATTCGGGAAGCCGGCTATGTGTTGGTCACCGAAGGCTATATGGATGTGGTGGCGCTGGCCCAGCTCGGATTTCCCAACGCCGTAGCCACTTTGGGCACGGCCTGCACCTCGGAGCACGTGCACAAACTGTTTCGCTTCACCGACTCGGTGGTCTTTGGTTTTGACGGCGATGCCGCGGGCCGGCGCGCCGCTCGCAAGGCCCTGGACGGTGCACTGCCCTATGCCACCGATGTCCGCAACATCAAATTTTTGTTCTTGCCCCCCGAACACGACCCCGATAGCTTTATTCGTGCCCACGGTGCCGATGCCTTTGCCCGCAGCGTGAGCAGCGCCATGCCACTGAGCCGATTCGTTTTAGAGTCCGCCCGCGAAGGGTGTGATTTGGACACTGCCGAAGGGCGCGCCATGTTGGCCAGCCAGGCCAAACCCATGGTCAGTGCCATGCCCGAAGGCGTCTTGAAATCGCAGTTGATTGCTGAACTCTCCGCCTTGGTTCAAATCGGAGCCCACGAACTATTGCGCTTGTGGGGAGTCGCCAAGCCCGGCCAGCCCAGTCTGAGCCCGCGCCGGAGCAAGACCTATCCCACAGCCACAACCAGCACCCGCTCCGTGTCGACCCTGCGCCGCCAGCCCAGCACACGCGAGGACCGGGCGATACAGCTGTTGTTTCACGAAATGTCGGCCTGGGCGCAATTGTCGGATGCACACCACGCCCTGTTGTGCGGTCTAGGCGAACCACATGGTGAAGCCTTTCGCTGGTTAGAGCAACAGTGGCACGAACACGGCATCTTGGCCTGGCCCGAATTGCAACAGTCCTTGCCATCACATCCCTTGGGCGACTGGGTGGTTCGTGTCGTGCAGGCCGCCCCCGACGCGGTGGTCTTTGACCAGGCCGAGCTCAACAGCATCTTGATCGAATTAGAAAAAATCGCTGTCGCCCAGGAACTCAATGCCATGGCCACCCAAGTGGCACAAGACCCCGTCTTGTTTGAACGCTTCCGGCACCTTAATCAAAGGCTGATCCAACTCAAGTCTGGACAAGCCTAAGTAAGCTGCACGGGTTTTCCCCTCATCCAAACCGCCACACCCGTCCTGGTTTTGCGGTATAATCCGACCACAGACAAGCGCGACAGCAGCACCTCCGGACCCGGCCAACCGTGACCCATACGGCACGACCCGCCCCTTCACCGCAAGGACTGCACACCAAATGTTCGCCCATCCCTCTTGTCGGTGCCCCCATTTTTAATTCCCGCGCCTGCGTCGAGGGCGCACTTGTTTTGCCTAAAGGATGGTCATGGCCTCGAAAGCGTCCAAAAAAACCACGGTGAGCAACCCCAAAAAGCCGGCCCCCAAAGCCGTCTCCAAATCCAAGCCCACCCAGTCCACAGCAAAATCGTCCGCCCCCAAAGCGGCCAAAGCCTCCCCGCCCGGCGCCAAGAAAGCCACCAAAC
>CAYMJT010000027.1:0-24413 GCA_964390775.1 uncultured Bordetella sp. | reverse complement strand
TGGCTTCAACTCGCAAGAACTTAAGTGGCAGATTGTCATTTTTAAGAATTAAAAAGAGTATCATCATTAAAATCTTTATGTTCAAAATACAAGAGGTTGACGGTGAAACAAATCTGGATGCTGGTCTTTGCTTTATCGAGCTGGGCCGCCCATGCCCAGCACAGCAAAATCTATTACGGTTTTGAGCAAGGGGTCTCCGGCGTTAAAGACGACAGCAACGACCTCAGCCATGCCCTGGCCCGTGATTTGGGCGGCCGGGCCCAAGTCTCTCAACACGCGTTTGTCAAGTCTTACAAGCTTTTGGTCGGCGAGCATGTTAGCGACCATTTCGCCTTCGAGTTCGGCTATGTTCAAAGCGCCGCCCTCAGCCTGTCCTTCAATGGCAATTCATCGGCCGGTATACCTTATGCCGGCAGCCAAGATGCCAAATTCAATGGCTTCGAATATGTTTTGCATGTGCAGCCCAGCCCGTCCCGACTGCTGGGCCCCCTTTTTCTGCGCTGGGGTTTTCACAACTTCACCCTGAATAGCACCCGCCAATTCAAATCCACCGGGGCAAGCGAGTTTGAGAACAAACGGGGGACCGGTCAACTCATCGGCATCGGCTACGACGCCGAGCTCACTGCAAAGCTCAAGTTGCGAATGATCGTGAACCGTTACACCCGCATCGCCAACCAAGAGCTGGGGGGCAACTTCTACACGATCGGCCTCATCCGCTCGTTCTAGGGTTTCGCACGGTTCGATCGCGGACAACACCGCTTGCAGACGGCTGACCCAAAGGTGGGCCGCAGGCTGTGAGTTAGTCCAGGGGGGCCGGTATTAGGAGGCGGGTGAATCGAGCCCGATATCCATCATCATCTGACTGGCCAGGCCTTCTAGAACCCCGCGCAGCGCATCGTCGCTCAGGGCTTGCGGCACCACCAACAGGGCGCGCACCTTGAATTGGGCTTGCCCCGACTCCTGCTTGATCTCGGTATGCAGGTCTTCAATGCTCACCCCGCGCTCGGCCAAACCGACCGAGAGTTCGCGCACGATGCCAGGCCGATCCGGGCCGGTCAGCTCAAAGCGCAACATCCGGTTACCAGCCGCCACAGGCGGCGAGTCCGAACGGGCCGATTGCACGCTCAAGCCCTCGGCCTCCAGTTTCCTCAAGTTCGCCAGCACCTGATCGGCCTGCTCGGGCGAGACTTGCAGGTGCACCACGCCAGCGAATTGGTCGGCGTAATGCGTCATCCGGCTGTCGGCCCAATTGACCGCCATGCCTTGCACACTGTCTGAAATCATGCGCACGATGCCTGGGCGGTCGCGCCCGATCACCGTGACCACCAGCGAGGTGGTCAAGGTGGCGTCATGGGGCACCAGCGACACATTGCGTTTGATCATGGGCGCTTTGGTCGCAAACCTGGGGTCTTGCTGGTGCGCTGGCAGGCTGCCTTGTTGCGCGGCATGGTTGACCACCTGGCGTATCAGGCGCAGGCCCATGGGCGACAAGGCACGCTCCCACAAATCGCGTGCGCTCTCGCCTTTGACCACAAAGCACCAGTCTTGCGCGGCAATGGCGCCGTCGTCCCAGCCAGCGTCCAGGTGATAAATGGATCCGCCGGCAATCGGGTCGCCCGCCAACAGCGTCCACTCCACCGCTGCTATACCCCGGTGCCTGGGCAACAGCGAGGGGTGATAACCGATGGCGCCGATGCGTGCCCGCGCCAGGGCTTCGGGCGTCACAAAAGCGTGCGTGTGGGCTGCGACAATCAGATCGCAGTCTTCTTTCAGAGCTTCGCCGGGAACTTTGCGCGGGCTCTCTAAAACCGTCAACGGTAGAGCGGCTTTTTGCGCCGCCAATGCCAAGCGGTCGTCGGCGCTATTGGCCACCACCCGCACCACCTCATGCCCGTCTTCGAGCAATTGGGCCAACACGGTCGCACCAAAATAACGCGACCCGATCAATGTGCACTTCAGAGCCATACCGCACTCGCTTTCAACGGTGTTTGAATACTGGTTTGCGCTTTTCGACAAAGGCTTTCATGCCTTCCTTCTGATCGGCGGTACCAAACAGCGCATGGAACAGGCGGCGCTCGAACATCACCCCATCGGCCAAACCGCTCTCAAAGGCGCGGTTCACTGACTCTTTGGCCGCCATCACTGCCAATTGCGAATAGCCGCAAATCATCAAGGCCGCACCCAGGGTCTCGGTCATCAATTGATCCAAAGGGACAACCCGACTCACCAGCCCCGAGCGCTCGGCTTCAGCGGCGTCGATCATGCGCCCGGTCAACGCCAAGTCCATTGCCTTGGCCTTGCCCACCGCGCGTGGCAACCTTTGTGTGCCACCAGCCCCAGGAATGATGCCCAGTTTGATCTCGGGTTGACCAAATTTGGCGTTGTCAGCGGCAATGATGAAGTCGCACATCATCGCCAACTCACAACCACCGCCCAAAGCAAAGCCACTCACAGCCGCAATCACCGGCTTGCGGATGCTGCGTATCGTCTCCCAATCGCGGGTGATGTAATCGTTGCCGTAGACATCGGCAAAGCCGTACTCGGCCATGACCCCAATATCGGCCCCGGCCGCAAACGCTTTTTCATGGCCGGTCACGATGATGCAGCCGATCTTCGGGTCGGCGTCAAAGGCTTTCAGGGCCTGCCCGACTTCGACCATCAATTGCGGGCTCAGGGCGTTGAGTTGCTTGGGTCGGTTCAGCGTGATCACGCCCACTTGGTCGGCTTCGGTGCGAACCTCGATGCATTCATAAGTCATGGTCTGTTCTCCGTCTTTTATCCCGTTCTTCGGTACAGTGTAATGGAAGCCTTGGGCTGATCAGCCCACGCCAGCGCTGCCGGCTGAGTCAGCCCAAACGCTTGGGGAAAACATCAGCCAACCGATCGGTCGGTTAATGCTAAATTAGAGTCAGGAGACCCACCATGTCAGAACCCTCAGTCTTGTACGAAGAGCGCGATGCCGTCGCCCTGCTCACCCTCAATCGCCCCCAAAGCCTCAACAGCTTGAACCCCGAGATGCACCAAACCCTGTGGGC
The DNA here is from genome assembly GCA_964390775.1 of uncultured Bordetella sp. Classification (GTDB taxonomy): domain Bacteria; phylum Pseudomonadota; class Gammaproteobacteria; order Burkholderiales; family Burkholderiaceae_C; genus Limnohabitans. The sequence continues at coordinate 21,378 of CAYMJT010000027.1, read as the reverse complement.
CGCGTTCGATCAGGCCGAGGCCAACCCGCATATTCGGGCCTTGGTGCTCACCGGGGCTGGACGGGGGTTCTGCGCCGGCGCCGATTTGTCTTCCTTTGACTTCAGCGCGGGCCCCAATCAGGTCGAGCGTGCCGATCCGGGGCCCGTCATCGAGCGCTCTTTCAATCCCACCACACGCCGGCTGATGGGGCTGCGCATGCCTGTGCTGGCTGCCGTCAATGGCGTGGCAGCGGGTGCTGGGGCCTCGATCGCCATGGCCTGCGATATCGCCATCGCCAGTCCGCAGGCCAGTTTCATCCAAGCCTTCAGCAAAATAGGCCTCATTCCCGACGCTGGCGGCAGCTGGTTGCTGGTCGAGCGACTGGGCCTGGCGCGCGCCCTGGCGCTGGCCATGACCGGCGACAAACTGATGGCCGCCCAAGCGCTGGAATGGGGTTTGATCTGGGCCGTCGAAGACGATTGTGTGGCGGCGGCCCTGACCCTGGCGCAGCGCCTGGCGGCGATGCCCACTGCCGCCCTGGTCGCGACCCGTCACTTGCTGCGCGACGCCGGCACACGCTCACTCGCTCAACACCTGGATATCGAGCGTGACACCCAATCGCGCCTGGGTCGCACCCACGACTATTTCGAAGGCGTGAGCGCCTTTTTACAAAAGCGCACACCGCAATTCAAAGGGGAATGAGATGGATGCCTTAGCGCGCGCCCGCAAAGTGGGCGAAACCATGTTCGCTGTCGACACCGCTTCACGCCTGACCATGGGCATGGAGTTGCTGGTTTGCGAGCCGGGCCGTGCCGTGCTGCGCATGCCCATTGAGGCCCTGCACCTCAATGGTCACCAGATCTGTCACGGCGGTTTTATTTTCACCCTGGCCGACACCACCTTTGCCTTTGCCTGCAACAGCCACAACAAAAACGCCGTTGCAGCAGGATGCAGCATCGAGTTTCTCAAGCCCGTCCACCAAGGCGATGTGCTGACTTGCGAGGGCCGTGAGCAAATCCTGTCGGGTCGCCACGGCATCTACGACATGAAAGTGCAAAACCAGCACGGCGAAGTGGTGGCCCTGTTCCGTGGCAAAAGCGCACAAATCGCCGGCACCGTGTTTCCCGAGTGAGGTTCCCCATGTCCCCAGCCTTTACCCTCGAACCCATCGAAAAAGCCAGCATCGACGAACTGCGTGCTTTACAACTCAAGCGTTTGCAAGCCACCTTGCATCACGCCTATGCCAACTCGCCCGTTTATCGACTTAAATTTGAGCAAGCGGGCGTACACCCCGACGACTGCCGCTCGCTGGCCGATCTGGCGCGCTTTCCCATGACCACCAAGGCCGACTTGCGTGACCATTATCCCTTTGGCATGTTTGCCGTTCCCCGCGAAAAACTGGTGCGCGTGCATGCATCGAGCGGCACCACCGGCAAGCCCACTGTGGTGGGCTACACCCAAAACGACGTCGACACCTGGGCCCAGGTCGTCGCCCGCAGCATCCGCGCCGCCGGCGCTCGGCCTGGCGATATGGTGCACGTCAGCTATGGCTATGGTCTGTTCACGGGGGGCTTGGGGGCGCATTACGGCGCCGAAAAACTCGGCTTGACCGTGGTCCCTTTCGGCGGTGGACAAACCGAACGCCAGGTGCAACTGATCCAAGACTTTCGGCCCGACATCATCATGGTCACCCCCAGCTATATGCTGGCCATTGCCGACGAGTTTCAGCGCCTGGGCTTGGACCCTGCTCAAAGCAGCCTGCGCATCGGTATTTTTGGTGCCGAACCCTGGACCAACGACATGCGCCGCGCCATCGAGCAGCGCATGGGCTTGTGTGCGGTGGACATCTACGGTCTGTCCGAAGTCATCGGTCCGGGCGTGGCCAGCGAATGCGCCGAAACCCAGGACGGCCCCACCATCTGGGAAGACCACTTCTACCCTGAAATCATCCACCCGGAGACTGGCGCGCCAGTGCCCGACGGTGAAATGGGCGAACTGGTCTTTACCAGCTTGACCAAAGAGGCCATGCCCATCATCCGCTATCGCACCCGTGACCTGACCCGTTTATTGCCCGGCACCGCACGCACCATGCGGCGCATGGAAAAAATCACGGGTCGCAGCGACGACATGATGATTGTGCGCGGAGTCAATGTCTTCCCTTCGCAAATTGAGGAATACATCTTGCGCCGCCCCGAATTGGCGCCCCACTACCAGTGCATCCTGACCCGCGAGGGGCCGCTGGACCACTTGACGGTGCGGGTCGAAACCCGCCCCGGGCTCGACCCCAGTCAGCCCCAGGCGCAACAGGCGGCAACCCAGTTGCAACACGACGTCAAGGTCTTTGTCGGCACGTCCATTCAGGTCGAGTTGCTGGCCGAGGGCGGGGTCGAACGCAGCATGGGCAAAGCCAAGCGCGTGGTCGATCTGCGACCCCGTTAACCCCCATGTCTGCGCCCGCTGCATCCCAAATGGCGCTGTGCGCGGCCAAACAAAGTCATCCCTAGAGCCAACCCTTTAGGTCCGGGCCAGGTTTAAGGGTCCAATTCGAGGCCAATTGCGGCACTCGCAGCGGTAATTTGTGCATGGCCTGATCGCGACTGACCCAGACCATGCAGCGCGTGGCCGGTCCCAGGTACAGGCTCAATTCATCCCATTTTTTCAGACGCCAGGTTTGCGCCCTTGCACCCCGGCCCACCTCGACAGCCACGATCTCATCGCCAGCAGCCATGCCCGATTGCTCGGCTGCACCGCTGCGCAACACGGTCTTGAGCACAATGCCCTGTGCGCTTTCACTCACCCGCAGACCCAGCCGTTGCGACATCGGGGCCCGCTCGGTATCGATCAGCACACCTTGAGCGCGCAACAATCGCGCCAAGGGCAAATCGGCGGTGCTGTGCACCCAGGCCTTGATTTCGGCACGCCACGAGCGCCCCGTTTGGGCTTGCAGCTCGGCCAGCAAATCGTCTTCGCCCATGGGGCCAGCGGCGCACCGTTTCCACAGGCCCCGCATCACCGACTCCAGGGTGCAACCCTCCGCGCGCAAAGCCAAATCCAGACACAAGGCGACCAGCGATCCCTTGCCGTAATAACTCACGGTAGCGTTGAGTGTGTTCTCGTCCTGTCGGTAATATTTGACCCAGGCATCAAAGCTCGCCTGGGCCACACTTTGCACCTTGCGCCCTGGGGTTTGATCCAAGGCCACAATCGCCTGCGTCAGGCGGTTCAGGTAGCCCTCGCGTGACAGCAAACCGGCGCGCACCAGCAAGAGGTCGTCAAAATAACTGGTGAAGCCCTCAAAAAACCAGAGCAGTTCGGTGTAATTTTCCCGATCCAAGTCGTAGTGGGCGAACTCGCGCGGTCGCAAACGCTTGACGTTCCAAGTGTGGAAGTACTCGTGGCTGATCAGCCCCAACAAGGTGATATAGGCCTCGCTGCTGCTTGCATCGCCCAAACGCGGCAAATCTCGGCGTGAACAAATCAGCGCCGTGCTGTTGCGGTGCTCCAGCCCGCCATAACCCTCGGTCACCGCATTGAGCATGAACACATAGTTGCGGTGTGGGGGCTTGCCCCGCCCATGCCACAGGCGTATGGCTGCGCTGCAAATGCGTTGACAGTCTGACAACAGGCGCTGACCATCGAATGAGGGGGGGGCGCCGCTGACCACCAGGCGGTGCGAGACGCCGCCCGCTTCGAAATGTCCAGACCAAAAATCACCCCATTGCATGGGGCTGTCGATCAACTCGTGGTAATCCGTCGCCAGATACAGCCCCCAGCCGCTGGTTTTGACTCGAAGCGGTGTCAATCCCGTGGCGACACGCCAATGCGCATGGCCTTTGGGGGCCTCGACCGACAGGGTGTGGGGTTTTTCGCTGTGACCATGGGCTTGCAGGCACACGCTGCTGGCATTCAAAAAACACCGGTTTGAATCCAGGTAAGCTGCCCGCACCGAAGTGTCAAAGGCATACACCCGATAACGCAGCGTCAAGGGCCGCTTCGGATCGGTTTGCACTTCCCAAGTGTTTTTGTTCAGCTGTTTGCAGGCCAACAGGCGTCGCCCTTGTCGGGCTTGCAGGTCCTGCAAATGGCGTGAGAACTCGCGCACCATATAACTGCCCGGTATCCACACAGGCAAACTCAGCCGCTGCTGGGCCTTGGGCTGAGCGATGGTCATTTCGACATCGAGCAAATGGGTGCGCGGGTCGGCACTTCCCACGCGATACGACACAGCTGACATGATCAATTCCTTAGGCGGCAGCGGCGCCCAACAGGCACGACAACACCGAAATCAGGGTCAGGCGAAAGCGCAAAGTCATCCAGGCCCGCAGACCGGCTGCAGGCCAGGTGCTGCGATCGACCAGATAACAGGCCAACAATATCAGACCCAGCAAGGGCAGTCCGGCGTAGGCGGGCATGACCACTGCGACCCAAGCCAGCAATGAAGGGATGACGCCCCAAATCAGGTGTACGGTTCGCTGCGCGCTGTTCTCGCGCAGCGCCAAGCCCCAGTGAATCCCGCCCAGAAACGAGGCGATCACCGCCGCATAAGCCGTCAGCGCAATGGACACCAGGGGCAACACGTCCTCGGTCACCAAATACATCAGCACTGCTCCAGCGACAAAAGGTATCAAGCCAGCGTAGCCGAGCCGGTGGACCCAAGGGCCTTCATGAGAATCAATGGACAAAGGCATGGCGGTTCAGAGTTGCTTTTCGATTTGAGAAATGGGCACCGCACCGGTCACCCGGTTGCCCTGGCTGGTGTAGGTGGTGGGGGTACCCGTGATGCGATTTTTGCGGCCAAACTCCAAATTGCGCTCAATGGCGGCGGTGTCGCATTGGGCCGCAGCGGGCGTTTGGCCCCGCAACATCCAGTCTTGCCAGGTTTTGCCCCGGTCTTTGGCACACCAGATGTTTTTTGACTTCTCGACCGAATCTTGCCCCAGCACCGGGTACAAAAAGACATGGATGGTGACGTTTTCGACCTTTTGCAGATCGCGTTCAAAGCGCTTGCAATAGCCGCAATTGGGGTCGACAAAAACCGCCATTTTGCGTAGGCCGTTACCCTGCACGATGGTGAAGGCGTCCTTGGTGGGCAATTTCGAGAAATCGATCATGCTCAGTTTTTCCAGCCGCTCTTCGGTCAGATTGCGTTTTTGTCGGGTGTCGATCAAATCACCCTGAATCAGGTGGTTGGCTTCGGCGTCGGTATAAAAAATCTCATTGCCCTCCGTGCGCACTTCATACAGGCCGGTCATGGGGGTTCGTCGCACCTCTTCGATGCGCGGAAAGTTTGTCAATCGCTCGGTCAAGGTTTTTTTAATGTGCGCCTCTTGACCTTGCGCCCAGACACTGGGGCTGCCCAGCAGAGCAAAAATCAAGCAGGCCCAACCCAAGCCTCGATGAAGTGCATTCATAAACCCGTCTCCAAATGGGTGGCCCTAGCCATGACCCAACGTTTCAAAAAATCCAGCCTGTCCACTTGGTTCAGGCCTGTGTTTCGTGCCCAGCGGGCCAGACCCGAGGGATGCGAGAACAACAGTTGCAAGCCGTCGCACACCGCGTTCACCATGCCGACCCCCAATTTACGCTGCCGCTCGTACTGTCGCAACAAAGCCGAGTCGCCCACGCCGGCCGAACTGCCCCGGGCCAGACCTTGGGACAACACCTGGCTCAAAACCACCACATCATCGAGTCCCAGGTTCAGGCCCAATCCCGCCAGCGGGTGTATCGTGTGGGCCGCGTCGCCCACCAACACAAAACTTTGGCCGTCGGCCCAGCGGCCACTCCATTGTCGGGCTTGCGCGCTTTGCAAAGGCCATAGCGCGCGCGTGCTGATCAGACGCAAATCCCCCAGGGCGTTGCCCATGGCCAAGGCCAATGCCCGCATCAAGTCGGTGTCGGTTTGGTCCAGTCTTTGTTGCGCCAAGGCGCTGGGCTGCGACCAAACCACCGCGCTGGTGTGTGCGTCGGCCAGCGGCAGCAGGGCCAAAATGGATGAGCGTTCGCCCGCACCGCCAAACCATTGGCGTGCGCAAGATTGATGCGCTTGTTCGTGCCAGACCCGAAAGGCCAAAGCGTGTTGGTCGTAGGGTTGGCGATCGAACTCGATGCCCCAATCGCGTCGCGTCACGCTGGCTCGCCCTTCGCACACCACCGTTAATGGGGCTGCCACGGGTTCATTCAAAAATTGCAAGTCGGGCAGGGCACGCACCCGCTCGCGCAACAGGGACTCCAGCGCTGGTACATCGACAATCCAACTCAGGGCTTGCCCGGGCTGGGCCTCAAAACCGATCTCGCCCCCGCCATCGCCCCAGACGGCAATGCGGCGCACCTCGGCGGTGTGGGCCGCGTCGGGCCAGGCCGACAGGCCTTGCAACAATTGCCGGGCTGATGCATTCAGCGAGTAGGCGCGCACATCGGGACTGTTCTGGCTTGGGGCAGGGCTGCCCACCATGCCCAGTCGCAAACCCAGCGGGGCCAATGCCAAGGCCAAAGCACAGCCGGTGATGCCGTCGCCCCTGATCACAATGTCTAATGGGTTCCCCATGGGGTGATTTTAGGCGGGGCGGGGCGGGTCTTGAGTCTTTGCGACAATCGGCCTTATGAATTCTCAAGCCATTCTCTCGGAAATCTGGGTTTATCCCGTCAAATCTTTCGCTGGTGTGTCGCTGCGCCAGTCGCTGTTGACCGAAACCGGTCTCGAATGGGACCGCTGCTGGATGGTCGTCGACGCCCAAGGCCATATGGTCTCGCAGCGCGACATTCCCACCATGGCCCTGATCACCCCGCGTTTTCGCGCCGGCGACGTCGTTTTGCGTGCCCCTGGCATGTTGGCCCTGCACCTGGCGCTGGACCAGGCCGAAGGCCCAACCCAAGTCGAGGTCTGGGGCGACACCCTGCCTGCCTACGACATGGGCGATCTGGCGGCCCAGTGGGTCACCGACTTCCTGTCGCAAACCCCGGCCGGGCGCGCCATCGGTCCCATGCGACTGGTGCGTTTCGACCCTGAACACCAGCGCCCCAGCGATCCGACTTGGGCGCAGGGCCATGCCGGCCTCAATACCTTTGGCGATGGCTTCCCCTTGTTAATCGTCGGGGCTGCGTCCTTGCAAGAGTTCAATCGACGCGCCCAGGCCATGGGGCGTGGCGCCATCGAGATGCAGCGGTTTCGCCCCAATCTGGTCATTGCTGGGCTAGAACCCCATCAAGAGGACCACTTGCAACAACTCACCCTGCAAACCCCCCAGGGTCCGATCGAGATCAAACCCGTCAAGCCCTGTGTGCGATGCACCATCCCCGACGTCGACCCCAGCGACGGTCAACCCGATGGCGCCGTCAATCCGGTCTTGCAAAGCTATCGGCAAGACCCGCGCATGAACGGTGGCCTGACCTTTGGCATGAACGCCATCGTCAGCAGCGGGCTGGTGGCGGCCGCCAGCGATTTGCCCGAGCCGGTGCTGAGCGTCGGCATGGCGGTCGAATTCAGCTGATTACAATCACTCACCCCTTTTACACAGAGTCACCATGAGCCTTCAATGCGGCATCGTGGGCCTGCCCAACGTTGGCAAGTCCACCCTTTTCAATGCCTTGACCAAAGCCGGCATCGCCGCCGAAAACTACCCCTTTTGCACCATCGAGCCCAATACCGGCGTGGTCGAGGTGCCTGACTCGCGTTTGCACCAATTGGCCGACATCATCCACCCCGAGCGCATTGTCCCCGCCATCGTCGAGTTTGTGGACATCGCCGGCCTGGTCGCTGGCGCCAGCAAGGGTGAGGGCCTGGGCAACCAATTCCTGGCCCACATTCGCGAAACCGACGCCATCGTCAATGTGGTGCGTTGTTTCGAGGACCCCAACGTCATTCACGTCGCCGGCAAGGTCGACCCCATCGCCGACATCGAGGTCATCCAGACCGAGCTTTGTCTGGCCGATCTGGGCACGGTCGAAAAAGCCCAGCAACGCTACGGCAAAGCCGCCAAAAGCGGCAACGACAAAGAGGCCACCAAGATGGTGCAATTGCTGGCCAAAGTACAGCCCGTGCTCGATCAGGGCAAACCGGTGCGCACTTTGGAGTTGGGCGACGAAGAGCGCGCTCTGCTCAAACCGCTGTGCCTGATCACCGCCAAGCCGGCCATGTTTGTTGGCAATGTCAGCGAAAACGGTTTTGAGAACAACCCATTTTTGGCCCGGCTCCAAGACTATGCGCAAAGCCAAAACGCCCCCGTCGTGGCCATCTGCGCCAAGATGGAGGCCGATATGGCCGAAATGAGCGACGAAGACAAGACCCTCTTTTTGCAGGAAATGGGGCAAACCGAACCCGGTTTGAACCGCCTCATCCGCGCCGCCTTTAAACTGCTGGGCTTGCAGACTTACTTCACCGCTGGGGTCAAAGAGGTGCGGGCCTGGACCATTCGAATCGGTGCCACCGCCCCCCAAGCCGCTGGCGTCATCCACGGTGACTTCGAGCGCGGCTTCATTCGCGCCCAGACCATTTCATTTGACGACTACATCGCCCTGGGCGGTGAGCAAGCCGCCAAAGACGCCGGCAAAATGCGCGCCGAGGGCAAAGACTACGTGGTCAAAGATGGCGACGTGATGAACTTCCTGTTCAACGTCTGATTTATTCTTTTTTCAGGCCCAATCTGAATTCTGACGTGACTGTGTCAATGTAAGCGAATACGCCCGATGGAGACATCAGTACGATTTTGGTGGCGCCCGAATTGAGCTTAGCCAAGCCTGGTACAGGTAGATCCGCTTGGTTTATGGCTGGTGCGCTGGTCGATCCCGAATCAATGCTCTCGGTTATCGTCGTCGAATTCGTTACCGCCCAATTGCCCGACAGCGAGGCAGAGGTGAAATACCAGGAACCAGGGATGCTCGCTGTATCTAGAGCAAGGCGTGGTGTGCCCACCAACATCCCATTTTTGATCACAGTCAGTGAGTCATTGAATTGAATCAACAATGTTTTTTTCGTGTTGTAGATGCTTAGCATCGCATAACCGATGGACGCGCCGCCTGAGCGCAGGGTGATGCGGCCCGTATTGCTGCTGATATCGGCTGTCCCAGAAACCGAAGATGATGAACAAGAACTGGTGTAGAGATCGTTCGATTTGCACCAGTCCCAAGTGCCATCCGGATTAAATCGGAAGGTACCGTAATACGGCGTGCAACTGCTGGTGGTGGGACATTGGGTGCCAAGCACGCTGTAGATGCCTTGACGTTTGACAGCGTCGGTCTCCAAATTTAAGGCACCCATGAAAGGTAATTGCGTGGCGGCATTGTTATAGGCGTTATATCGCTCTGAGATCATGCCGTACATTAACCCCGCACTATTTTTGCCATATTTGCCTACAAAGGTTTGCGGCGCATAAGTTGCCTCGGAGCTGAGGTAAGTCACGGGGACCTGCCGGGTGATGAAATCACGCGTGTAGCTGGCAGGCCAGTCGACAAAACCGTAGTTCACCTGAGTCAGGGTCGCGTTCCAGTTACTGGCCACCAATTCGCCCGAGGTGACCGCTGAGGTGTATCCCACCACAGAGCTTGTTGTGTCAGTTGTCGTGGCACTCGCACCATTGCCAGAGCTGCAATTCGCCGCCCCACCGACAGCCCATTGCGCATCACACCCTCCTGAGCCACCACCGCCACAGGCGCTCAGCGCCAAGGCCAAAGAAATCAAGCAACCACGATAGAACCAGTTCATGACGGCACCTTCTTGCAAAGTTCATTCTCGACCGTGATCACGCTGGGGTAAGCCCACAACTTGGTGTTCGAGGCATCCACGGCGGTACCGACCAAGCCACCGACCACAGCGTTGCCCACTGAAATCGGGTTCACCCCCGGGTATTGATAGAAACCGTACTCACCCACCACCGAGCTGTAACAGGCCACTCGCAAAGGCGCCGAATCGCGCAAAATCTTGCGCGTTTGCGGTGTTTGGAACACCCATCGACCCTTGCTGTTGCTCACCTGGCACTCGGCCTGTATCGGCTTGCCCTTGCATAGCACCTGCACTGTGACGGCCTGATCAGAGCCACTCAGTACGCTGGCGCAACCCGCCAATACCGCCAGCAAGGCGATGCCCGGCCAGGGGCGTAGGCCGACTTGTTTGAGTAAATAAATAGGTCTCACCGGAATATTCCTTATGACATGCGACAAGAATGAAGCAAGGCACATGCCATGTGGCCCCAAGTCGGGAGAATCCTTTGGTACACAAAACTTGACGATCAAAACCGATCAAAACGTTCATGCGGCAATAAATCGCCACCCCATCGGCAAGGCAAAAAAAAGCCCCCTCGAGCCGCAGGGGGCATATTTTTCGGCCTTGGGCCGACGCAGAGGCGATTACTTCACGTAATCAGAAACCACCCTCCAGCGACCGTCCTGAATCTGCGACAAGCGTGACAAGTCGTTGCCCAGGCGTTTGGTGGCTGTGAAGGTCAGCGGCGGGCTGCCAAAAATATCAGCCCCAAAGGTCATGCCGTCCATGGCCTTGATGAAGGTCTCGTGGGTCAGGTTTTTACCGGCTTTACCAGCCGCAGTGGCAAAGTGCATGGTGGCCTGATAGCCGTACACCGAGAACACAGTGGGGTCTTCGTTGAACATGGTTTTGTATTTGGTGGCCCAGAACCGAATCGGTTGCGAAGCCTCATCCAGATACGGGTGCTGCGAAGTCATGGCGGCATAGAGCCCGTCCATGGCCTTGCCGCCCAACTTGTGAATCAAGTCGGTGTAAGCCGCCGACGAGCCCAAAAACACCGGGTTAAAGCCGGTCTTGCGTGATTCTGCGATGGTGCCTACTGTTTCACGGATGATGGTCCCCAAGACCACCATTTCGCAGCCAGCGGATTTCAGACGGGCGACCTGAGAAGAAAAGTCGGTGGCGCCCCGCTTGTACGTGGTTTTCTCGGCAAACTCCATCCCGATCGCCTTCAGTCCCGCTTCGCCGCCGCGCAAAATCTCTAGGCCGAATTCATCGTCTTGATAAATCGTGCAAACCTTCTTCAGGTTTTTGTCTTTCACCAGCTTGGCGGTCGACAGACGCACCTGGTCGTAGTAGGTGGCGGCAAATGAATATTTCAGCGGGTGGAAGGGGTCAAACATTTCGCGCGCCGCCGTGACGGGGAAAAAGTTGATCACATTCTTGCTGAACTGCACCGGCATGGCTGCCAGGTTTTGTGCCGTGCCGATGTGGCCGATCATGGCAAAAATCTTGTCCTGGTTGACCAGCTTTTGGGCCGCCAACACAGCGCGCTTGGGGTCATAACCCGAGTCCTCGATTTTCAGGGTGATCTTGCGCCCATTGATGCCGCCTTGCTCATTGAGTTCATCGACTGCCAGCATCATGCCCATGCGAACCTGCTTGCCAAACCCCGCCAAGGGGCCCGATAAATCCTGGATCGAGCCCAGCGTCAGGGTGTCTTTGCTCACCCCCTGTTGCGCTAGCGCGCTGCCGCACAAGGCCAGCGCCGATACCAGCGTCAAAATGCTTTTTTTCATCGTTTCATCTCCTGTTCGTTAACAACTTGCCAAAAAAATTCATCGGTACATCGCCTCGATCTGGGCGGCGTATTTGGTTTCGATCAGTTTGCGTTTAAGTTTCATGGTTGGGGTCAACTCCTCGTCTTCTGCGCTCAGTTGAGTGTCGAGCAAGAAAAACTTCTTGATCTGCTCCACCCGAGCAAAGCGGCGATTCACCCGATCGAGTTCGGCCTGAATCAGCGCTTGCACCTCGGTAGTACGCGTCAACGAGGCGTAGTTGCTAAACGGCACATCGGCGTCCTGGGCGAACTTTTCGACGTTTTCCTGATCAATCATGATGATCGACACCAAATAGGGTTTTCGATCGCCAATCACCACGGCGTCGGTGATGTAGGGTGAAATCTTCAGTTCGTTTTCCAGTTCGCTGGGCGTGATGTTTTTGCCACCTGCCGTGATGATGATGTCTTTCATCCGATCAGTGATGCGGAAAAACCCTTCATCATCGACCACCCCCACATCGCCAGTGTGCAACCAGCCCTCGGCATCAATGGTCTCAGCGGTCTTTTCGGGCAAATTCAGATAGCCTTTGAACACATTGGGGCCGCGCACCAAAATCTCGCCGCTGGCGGGGTCCAATCGCACCTCATTAAAGTCAGCCGCTTGCCCGATCGAACCAGGTTTGATGCGGCTGGGTTTGATGCCGGTCGACGCCCCGCAGGTCTCGGTCATGCCCCAGACTTCCAGCATGGGCACTCCCAGGGCCAAATACCAACGCACCAATTCGGGCGATATCGGGGCGGCCCCAGTGACCAAATACCGTGACCGGTGAATGCCGATCATCTTGCGCACATTGTTCAGCGCCAGCCAGCGTGCCAGCGTGAATTGAACACGCAAGGTCCAAGCCACAGCCTTTCCAGCCAACACCCGCTCGGCCACCTTTTGCCCGACCCCGATGGCCCAGGCGTACGTGGCTTGTTGCAAGCGACTCGATTCCTTCAAGGCAATCATGACGCCCGAATAAAACTTTTCCCAAACCCGGGGCACGGCGGTAAACACCGTCGGCGCGATCTCACGCACATTCTCCGGCACCGTCTCGGGGTTTTCGACAAAATTCAGCACCGAACCCGTGTAGAGCGAGAAATACTCACCCCCCATACGCTCGGCAATGTGGCACAAGGGCAAAAAGCACATGCATTCGTCGTTTTCATCGCGCGCGATCAGGGTGTTGAAGCCGCGCGCCGTGTAGGTGAGTGCGCCATGCGTGTGCATGGCACCTTTGGGCTTGCCCGTGGTGCCCGAGGTGTACACCAAAATCGCCAGGTCCTCGGGACGACAGGCCGCCACCCGCTCCTTCAGGGCCTGTGGATGCCGGCTGGCGTGTTCTCGCCCTAAAGCACGTAAATCATCCAGGCTCATCACCATCGGGTCTTGCAAGCCGTGTAGCCCCTTCATGTCAAACACCACAATGTGCCGCAAATGGGGCAATTGCGCGCGCGCTTCCAGTGCTTTGTCCAGTTGTTCATCGTCTTCGACAAACAAAATCGTCGTGCCCGAGTCCTCGCACAAAAACTGCACTTGCGAGGCCGCGTCCGTCGGGTAAATGCCGTTCGAGACTCCGGCGCAACTCAGCACCGCCAGATCGGCCAGGACCCACTCAAGCCGGGTGTTGGACAAAATCGACGCCGTAGCGCCTGACCCAAAACCCAAGGCCAGTAAACCGTGGCCCAACTCATGCACCGCAGTGCCGGTGTCTTGCCACGTCATGGCCCGCCACAAGCCCAGCTCTTTTTGCCGCATCCAGACTTTGGGGCCACGCGCTTGCACCGCGTTCCAGAACATGGCGGCCATGGTTTCGCCCGCCAGCACGCTTTGCGTGCGCGGTTCAAGGTGACTCAAATCCCAAAGATTACTCATGGTTTCATCGCCAGGTTTTCTTTTTCTTCCAACGCCGCTCGGCGCGCACGCCTTGTTCCTTCAGGCCCAAATAAAACTCCTTGATGTCTTCCTTTTCACGCAGACGCTCGCAGGTGTCCTCCATGACGATGCGGCCATTTTCCAGCACATAGCCGTAATCGGCTGCATTCAGGGCCATATGGGCGTTTTGCTCAACGATCAACAGCGTCGTGCCGCGCTCGCGGTTGATGCGCACCACGATCTCAAATATTTCCTTGGTCAGTTTCGGGCTCAAGCCCAGACTCGGCTCGTCGAGCATGATCATTCGCGGTGCCGCCATCAAGGCACGGCTGATGGCCAACATCTGTTGCTGTCCGCCCGAGAGCAGGCCAGCGTCTTGATCGGCGCGTTCGCGCAAAATCGGGAAATACCCAAACACCCTCTCCATATCGCGCGCCACCGCATCGCGGTCGTGGCGGGTGAAAGCCCCCATCATCAGGTTGTGACGCACCGAGAGCAGCGGAAACACCTCACGCCCTTCGGGCACATGGACCAAGCCCCTTTGTACCACCCGGGCGGGGTCTTGGGCGGTGATGTCCACGCCTTCGAACTCGATGCTGCCCTTGCGTGGGTCGATGATGCCGCTGATGGTCTTCAAAATGGTCGATTTGCCCGCGCCGTTCGAGCCCAGCACAGTGGCCACCTCGCCCTCGCGCACCTTCAGGCTGACTCCCCGTATGGCCTTGATCGGACCATAGGCACTCTCCACATTGGACAACTTCAAGACCACAGCGGTTTGCTCAAAGGCGTCTTTCATGCGCCGCCTCCCCAGCCTAGGGCAGGGCGGCGCAAATCACTCACCTCGCCCACTGAGCCCAGATAAGCCTCGATCACGCCTGGGTGACTTTGCACCTCGACCGAGCTGCCCAGGGCCAACACCTCGCCTTGGCTCATGGCCAACACCCGATCCGAGACTTTGGACACCAAACCCATGTCGTGTTCGACCATCAGCACGGTAATGCCCAACAGGTTTTTGATGTCATCTATCCAATACGCCATGTCTTCGGTTTCCTCCACATTCAGACCCGAAGAGGGCTCGTCGAGCAAGAGCAAACGCGGTTCGGTGCACAAGGCCCGCGCCAATTCGACCACCTTGCGCACCCCATAAGGCAGTCCGGCAACCATGCTGTCGCGATGGTGTTGCAGGTTCAAAAAATCGATCACTTCCTCGACTTTCTCGCGGGCTTCAATCTCCGCGCGCCGGGTGCGTGGGGTAAAGCCCAAATGACTCCAAAACCCAGTGCGCTGGTGCCGATGCCGCCCGATCATCAGGTTTTGCAGCACTGTGGCGTGTTCAAACAACTCAATGTTTTGAAACGTTCGGGCAATACCCAAATTCGCCACCCGATGCGGAGCCACGCTCGCCATCGAGTGACCCTCAAAAAATAGCTCGCCCTCGTTGGGGGTGTAAATGCCGCTGATCAGATTAAATACCGTCGTTTTACCCGCCCCATTGGGCCCAATCAGGGTAAAGACCTCACCAGCGCGGACCTCAAAGCTGACCCGGTGCACGGCGGTCAGTCCGCCAAAGCGCACGGTCAAATTTCGAGCTGACAATAGCACCGTCTCGTTCATTTCAGCCGATCCGATTTCTGAAAACTCTTTTGTCGCTTGAACATGCCCTGGCGATAAAAAGGAAACAACTGCAACCAGGCTCGCACCTTCAGCCAACGCCCATACAGGCCCAAGGGCTCAAACAACACAAACCCGATCAACACCAGGCCATAGACCACTGCCTGCAAGCCAGGCGCTTGCGCCACCACGTCGGGCAAAAACTCTTTGCCCAGGGAGATCAGTTGGGGCATGGTGATCAGGAACATGGCCCCCAAAAAAGCGCCATGAATCGAGCCCAAACCGCCAATCACCACCATCAGCAGCAAATCAATCGACTGCAAGACATTGAACTGATCCGGACTGATGAACTGCAATTTGTGCGCGTACAGCGCGCCCCCCAGCCCCGCCAAGGCGGCCGAAATCATGAAGCTCAGCGTTTTGTAATAAGCCAGATGAATGCCCATGCTCTGGGCCGAAATCTCAGAGTCGCGTATGGCCACAAAAGCACGCCCTGTGGGGCTGCGCAACAAATTGAGAACGCCCAGCGTGCACAACACAGTCACCGCCAAGCACACCGCATAAAACCCCCCTTCGCTGTCGATCACCAGACCGCCTAAATCCATGGGCCCCACATGCTTGCCCGCGTTGCCGCCGGTCACGCTCTCCCAACGGGCCAGGCCTTCTTCGACGATGAAGCCAAAGGCCAAGGTGGCAATGCCCAGATAAATGCCCTTGACCCGCAAGGCGGGCAAACCGACCACGGCCCCCACGGCCGCCGACAGTCCCGCCGCTGCGGCCAGCGACAAGGGCAAGGGCCAACCCAGCCCCGACAAAACAGCCTCGGTGTAGGCGCCCACGCCCAAAAAAGCAGCGTGGCCGATCGAGAACAGGCCGGTAAAGCCCGCCAGCAGCATCAAGCCCAAGCCGACCACGCTGTAAATCAGGACAAAGGTCAACTGTGCCAGCCAATACTCGTCCAGCCACCAGGGCGCGGCCAGCAAAAACACAGCCAGCAAGCCATACCAAAACACATGCCCACCATGTTTGGCCAAACGGATGTCTTGGTCGTAATCGGTTTTGAAGATGAATCGCATGGCGGCTGTTCAGACCTTTTTGCGCAGGTTTTCGCCAAACAAGCCATTGGGCTTCAAGGCCAACATCAAAAGAACCACCACATAGGCGGCCACGTCCTTGACCCCCTCGGGCAAATAAAACCCCGCCAACGCTTCCACCACGCCGATGATCACACCGCCCACCATGGCCCCCGGCAAGCTGGTGAATCCACCCACCACCGCCGCTGGAAAAGCCTTCAGACCGATCAATCCCATATTGGCGTGCACAAAAGTGATGGGTGCCAACAACAGGCCAGCCACTGCCGCCACCGCAGCCGCCAGCGCCCACACCAAACCATTGAGGCGCTTGACAGGGATGCCCATGTAATAAGCCGCCAACTGGTTTTGCGATGCGGCTTGCATGGCGATGCCCACCTTTGAGCGACTAAACACCAGATACAAAACCAGGCACAGCAGGGTCGTGCAGACCACCACCACGACTTGACTGGCCCCCAGCACCACGCCGCCCCAAGCATAAGAAACCTCTTTATAGGGGGCCGCCAAGGCGTGCGTGTCAGTGCCTATGTTCGGGATCATGGTGACCAGCCCACGCGCCACATAGCCCAGGCCAAAAGTCAACATCACGATCGAAAATGCGGGCTGCCCCAAAATCGGCCGAATCACCGCCCGCTCGATCATCCAGCCCACCACGGCCATGACCAACAGCGCGACGGGCACTGCGACCCAAAAAGTCAAGCCCAGACCGTCAATCAGTGCCAAGCCGCAAAAGGCGCCCAACATCATCAACTCGCCTTGGGCAAAAGTAACGGTCTCGGTGGCCTTGTAAATCAGCACAAAGCCCAGCGCGATCAATCCATAGATGCACCCTTGGGCCAAACCGCCAAACACCACCTGCAACTCTTGCATGTGCTCCCTCTTTGTTGTGATCTGGCCACGTCGTTCGAGCGACCTGACCCGTCTGTCGGTGACTGGGTCACCGCATTCGAGGGGGGATTTTCCGGGCGCTCCAAGGTCATGCCATGTGGGGAAACCCTGAGCGACTTTCCCATCTGTCCTCGGGCTCAGGGTTTCCCCTCTGAAAACCGCCCTCGGACCTGTCGCCAATGGCCTCGCCAGAATCAAAAACACAGCCCTAGAATGACCCCATAAAAATTGAGGACAAGATGCCCCCCAATTCCCCCGCTTCGAAGCCTGCAACTGGCCTTGCCGCCTTGGGGCGCTTTCGTGTCCTCGATCTGACCCGGGTGCGTTCTGGCCCCACCTGCGTACGAGTGCTGGCCGATTTCGGTGCCGATGTCATCCGCATCGAATCCCCGCCTGGCCTGGACCCCACCCAGGGCACCATGGGTGCCAGAGACAGCTCGGACGCGCTGAATCTGCACCGCAACAAACGCTCGATCACCCTCAACCTGAAAGAGCCCCAGTCCCGACCCATCTTGCAGCGTCTGGTGCAAAGCGCCGACGTGGTGGTCGAGAACTACCGCCCCGATGTCAAACACCGCTTGGGCCTCGATTACGAGACCCTCTCGGCCCTGAACCCTCGGATCATCCTGGCCAGCATCTCGGGCTTTGGCCAGGACGGCCCCTACCAAAAGCGCCCTGGCTTCGATCAGATCGCACAAGGCATGGGTGGCTTGATGTCTGTGACCGGCTTCCCCGAACAAGGCCCCGTGCGCGCCGGTATCGCCGTGGCTGACTCGGGCACCGGCTTGTACGCAGCCATCGGCATCCTGACCGCCTTGCTCGAGCGTGAACACTCTGGGCGCGGTCAATGGGTACAGGCCAACTTGCTCTCGACCATGATCGCACTGTGCGACTTCCAGGCCGCACGCTATCTCATCGACGATGTGGTGCCGCCGCAAGCTGGCAACGACCACCCGGTCACCACGCCCATGGGGGCGTTTCAATCGGCCGACGGACACTTCAACTTGGGCGTGGGCAACACCCAGCAGTTTCGCACCCTGTGCGACCTGATCAATCGCCCCGATCTGCGCGACCACCCCGACTACCAAACCAATGCGGGCCGACTCCAAGCGCGCGCTCAACTGGCCATCGAGCTGGGCTTGGCATTTGCCCAGCGCCCCACCCAAGCCTGGGTCGACTTACTCAATGACGCGGGTGTGCCTTGTGGCCCCATCTACGACATGCAACAAGTCTTTGCCGACCCCCAAGTTCAACACCTGCCCACCACCAGCACCTTGCAACACCCCAGGCGCGGTGCCATACGGGTGCTCAACCAACCGGTCATCCTCAAGCGCACCCCGGCCCAGGTTCGCGTGACCCAATGCGAGCCCGGCGAGCACAATGACAGCATCCTCACCGAACTCGGATTCACCGAACTCGACATCGACCAATTCAAACAGCAGAAAGTCATCTGACCATGAGCGACACCCCCACCCAGGCCATCGGTACCATCCACCTGCACAAACAAGGGCATGTGGGCACCATCGTGTTCGACAACCAGGCCAAATTCAACGCCATGAATTACGACATGTGGGTCGGCCTACCCCGATTCATCCAAGACTGCGTGGACGACCACGACATCCGTCTGATCGTCTTGACCGGGGCGGGTGAAAAAGCCTTCGTTTCGGGCGCTGACATCTCGCAATTTGGCGAGCGTCGCAGCGGCGGCGATGCCGCCGAAGAATACAACCGCGCCACCGAGGCGGCCTACGCCAGTGTGCTCAATTGCCCCAAACCCACCCTGGCCAAAATCAGGGGCATTTGCATGGGCGGCGGCTTGGGCTTGGCCCTCAATTGCGATGTGCGCATCTGCACCTCGGACGCCAAATTCCGCATGCCCGCAGGGCGCTTGGGCCTGGGCTATGCCATGGCTGGCATTCAGCGCTTCATTGAAGTATTCGGACACGCCCACACCGCCGACTTGTTCTTCAGCGCCCGCATTTTCGGCCCTGCCGATGCGCACCACATGGGCTTGGTCAAACAAGTCTTCGAAGCCGATCAATTCGAAGCCGGCGTCAGTGCCTATGTCCAACAGGTGTGCGAGAACGCCCCCCTGACCTTGGCGGCGACCAAGCGCGCCATCTTGGAACTGCGCAAAGACCCGGCCCAGCGCGACATTGCCCTGGTGCAAAAAATGGTTCAAGCCTGCTTTGCCAGCGAAGACTACAAAGAAGGTCGCCAGGCCTTTGCCGAAAAACGCACCCCCCGTTTCCAAGGGCGCTGAATCCGCCCCTGCACCCCCTTTGCCCCCTAGGAGCGCAATATGTCGATCCGCTCGAGTTGGCTGCGTAGACCCTTTAGCGGCCTGCTGGCCAGTCTGCTGGCCCTGTGCCTCATGGCGGGTACAGCTTGGGCCCAGGGTGGCAAAACCTTGCGCTTTGTGGTCGGTTACCCGCCGGGCGGTTCGGGCGACTTCGTCACCCGAACCGTGGGCGAAGCCATTGCCGGCGAATTGGGCGTCACGCCCATCATCGACAACCGACCTGGTGCTGCTGGCAATCTGGCGACCGAAGTGGTCATCAAGTCCAACGACGGCGCGACCTTGCTGGTGGCCAGCAACCCCTACATCAACAAAGCCCTGTACAAAAAACTCAACTACGACGTCGACAAAGACCTCACGCCCATCACCTTGCTCGGCAATGGGCCGATGGTGATCGCCGTCAACAGTGCCTTGCCGGTGCACTCGATTGCCGAGTTGGTGGCCCACGCCAAAAAGAACCCGGGCAAACTCAATTTCGCCTCCAGCGGCAACGGCTCCTCACCGCATTTGGCGGGCGTGTTGTTCAACAGCGTCTTCGACGTGAACATCATCCACATCCCCTTCAAGGGCGGCGCCCCGGCCGTGCAATCGGTCATTGCGGGCGACACCCAGGTCATCTACGGCACCTCGCCCGTGGTCTTGCCCCAGGTCAGGGGCGGTCGCATTCGTGCGCTGGCCATCACCACCCAGGACAAATCGGCCGCCATACCGGGCATCATGGGCATGAAAGAAGCAGGGCAGCCCCACTACAACATCAGTTTCTCTTTCGGGCTCTATGCCCCTTCCAGCTGGCCCGCCAGCGAAGTCCAGCGCGTCTTCGAGGCCGCCGCCAAAGTGCTACAAAGGCCCGAAATCCGCGACAAACTGGCCACACAGGGCATGGACCCGGCGCCGAATGCGTCGCCAGCCGATTTCAAGGCCGCCAACCTGCGCGAGGCCCCCATGTGGGCCCAGCTCATCTCAGCCTCCGGGGCCAAAGTCGACTGACCCAGCGGCGCTGAAGTTTTGATTTTTATCCCGTAAACATTGCTTAACTTCCGGGGCGATGCGCTAGGGCAACGGTCGGTCTAAAAAAGATCGCTTTTTATAATAAAAATTTTGATAAATATGAATTGAATTTTGAATAAATGGTAATATGACCAAAGGCATGTTTCACCCCCTCGTTTTGATCGGCTTTACCCATGGGGAATGTCACCACGGATTCGCTCACGGGCAAAAAGGTACTGGTTTTTGACCAAAACCCCACTCGCCTGCAAGAACTCAAGCAAATCCTCGAAGAACAATCCATCGTCGTCCACCATGCGGCCAGCATTCAGTCCATGGTCGAAAAAGCGGTGTTCTTCAAGCCCAATTTGTGCATCTTCAGCCTGGCCGTCAAAGACGCCGACCCGCAAAGCGTGGCCGATATGTTGGCCACCAACCCCTCGACCGCCCGCATCCCCGTCATCTATCAGGCCGACATCCACACCTTGTTGGCGGCCTATACCAATCAACTCGGTGCCAAAGAACAACGCTTTGAGTTCATCACCTGGCCCTACAACCGTTTCGAAATATTGTTGCGCCTGACCTTGATCGTCAACGGCAGTCGCAGCGATGAAATCGCTGCCATCGACGAAGACTTTCCCTGTGAAATCAACTCACAGAGCTCGCGCTTTGACAAAATCATTTTCAACGCGGCGCACAAGATCATTCGGCGCAATTTGTCTCAGACACCGCCCATGGTGCAGATGGCCAAAATGGTCGGTACCAACACCAAGCGCCTGAGCGAAACCTTCCGACGTGTCTGCAATATGACCGTCTACCAGTACATCATCGAAGTCAAGATGGGCGTGGCCGAACAAATGCTGCGCGAAACTGATCTGGACATCCGCTACATCTCGGCCGATTTGGGCTACTCGACCCAGGCCAATTTCTCGACGGCGTTTAAGCACAAATTCGGCATTTCGCCGCGCTCCTTTCGCAGCAGCCCAGTGCCCAAAATCCCTGAAAAAGCGCATCGGGAGTTGGTTAGGAAAAAGCGGGTAACCCGCCCTGTTTCACTCGGAAGCGTTGCCTGATTCAGACACATGGAATTCCGAAAAACAAATAATTCGCCAAAATCAAAAATTTCGTGTAGACTA
>CAYMJT010000026.1:0-24965 GCA_964390775.1 uncultured Bordetella sp. | reverse complement strand
TCCTTGGCAGGCCAGGTGCTCTGGAAGCGCAGTGACACGGTATCGGCACGCGACACCATGGGGGCGGCCATGGCGCCTGCGGCGACAGCAGCGCCTTTGAGCATGCTGCGGCGGGCGGTTTTCTTTTGCTCGGACATGTGAACTCCTTTGAATGGATTTGACTCAGGCCAGCGCCTGAGCGGGAAGGTGAATTCTTATGCAACCGCACCCAAGCGATAGAGGGTAAACCCTTGGTGTGGGGTTATTTATGATGGTCGCATTGCCACCTGCCTGAGACCCCGTCCATGAACACTTTGCGTGATGAAGAAAAGAAACGTGCCCTGCTCTCGAGATTGGCCCGTGTGGAGGGGCAACTTCGGGGCGTGCAAAAATTGATCGAAGACGATGCCGATTGCGAAAAAATTGCGCAGCAATTGACCGCGGCCCGCAAGGCCCTGGACAAGTCGTTCTATTCGATGGTGGCCTGCATGATCGAAGAGGGGCGCACCCCCATGGATCAGGTCACCACGATGCTGGTCAAATTCTCATAAACCATGAATGAGCCCAATCGCATGCAAGTCAAGCCCGCTCAGGGCTATGCTGGCGACATTGCGCCGGATTTGGCTTGGCAATGGGTGCAATCGGGCCAGGCCGTGTTGGTCGATGTGAGGACCGATGCCGAACGCGAGTGGGTGGGTTTTGTTCCAGGGGCCCTGCCCCTGGCCTGGAAACAATGGCCCGGCATGGCCCTCAACCCCGACTTTGATGCCGGCGTGAAGCAAGCCGCAGCCAGGGGCCAAACGTTGTTGATGTTGTGCCGCAGCGGTGTGCGCTCGATCGCCGCTGCGAGCCGTGCCACCGAGCTGGGTGCGACGGCCTATAACGTGCTGGAAGGTTTTGAGGGGGACCCCAATGGCGACGGTCATCGGGGGCTTTTGGGCGGCTGGCGTCAACGCGGCTTGCCCTGGAAACAAAACTAGGCCAGCCCATGCTCAGTACCACCGATCTGGCCCCCCTGTTGCAAGCGATTGCGCAACGCGAGCGCGAGTTGATCGGCTTCACCCAGGAGCTGGTGCGAATTCCTACCGTGAACCCGCCCGGCGATGCCTATGAAGCCTGCGCCAGGGTATTGGGGGATCGCTTGCAAGCCCGTGGTTTCAAGGTCGAGTACATCCGCGCCGTGGGGGCACCTGGGGACAGCGACAGCCACCCCAGGGTGAATGTGGTGGCACGCATAGAGGGCACGCGCCCCGGGCCTTGTGTGCATTTCAACAGCCATATCGATGTGGTCGAAGCGGGCTCGGGTTGGACCTTTGACCCCTTTGGGGCCGAGTTGCACGAGGGTCGCATCTATGGCCGAGGCACTTGTGACATGAAAGGTGGCCTGGCGGCCAGCGTCGTGGCTTGCGAAGCCTTGCTCGACGAGTTGGGCTCAGACTGGCCCGGTGCGATCGAGATCAGTGGCACCGTGGATGAGGAGTCAGGCGGGTTTTCTGGGGTCGGGCATTTGGCCAAACTCGGGTATTTTTCCAAACCCAAGGTGGACCACGTCATCATCCCCGAACCGCTGGGGGTGGATCGCATTTGCCTGGGACACCGGGGCGTGTGGTGGGCCGAGGTCGAAACTCGGGGTCGCATCGCGCATGGCTCGATGCCTTTTTTGGGCGACAGTGCCATATTGCACATGGGCGCCTTTTTGCGTCGCATTGAAGATGAACTCATGCCCCGACTGGCGCAACGTCGGACCACCGAGCCGGTCGAGCCGCCGGGCGCGCGGGTCAGCACCCTGAATGTGAACAGTGTTCATGGCGGCCAAGTCGAGCAACGCTATGCGCAAAACAGCGCTGGCGAGCCCACCGCTGACCTGCCAGCCCCAGTGGTGGCGCACCGTTGCACCGCCGTGCTGGATCGTCGCTTTATTGCCGAGGAATCTTTGCAAGAGGTCAAGCAAGAGATCATTGACATGCTCGACGAATTGCAGCGCACCCGCCCGGGTTTCAATTACGGGGTGCGCGAAATCATGTCGTTTGTCCCCAGTGCCACCCCGCGCGAGGCCCCCGTGGTACAGGCGACAGCGCGCGCCATTGCCCGGGTCTTGGGGCGTGAGCCCAGCTATATTGCCAGCCCTGGCACTTATGACCAGAAACACATCGTGCGCACCGGTGGATTGCGCGACTGTATTGCCTATGGCCCCGGCATTTTGGATTTGGCCCACCAGCCCGACGAATATGTCGGGGTAGACGACTTGGTGCACTCGGCCCAAGTCATGGCGGTGGCTGCCTGGCAGTTGTTGCACGGGCAAAGTCAGGTTTGAGTTTAGGCGCTGAATTGCAGCGCAGCCAGGCTGGCATACAAACCGCCACGGGCTATCAGTTCGGCATGGGTGCCTTGTTCAACCAAACGACCGTGATCGAGCACCCAGATCAGGTCGGCCTTTTGGACCGTGGCCAAACGGTGGGCGATGACCAAGGTGGTGCGGCCCAACATGGCTTGTTCGAGCGCCGCTTGCACCATGCGCTCGCTTTGGGCATCAAGCGCACTGGTGGCTTCGTCAAGCAGCAACAGGGGTGCGTTTTTGAGCATGGCGCGGGCGATCGCGATGCGTTGCCGCTGCCCGCCCGACAAACGCACCCCGCGATCACCCAGGTCGGTGTCGTAGCCTTGAGGCAATTCGGTGATGAACTCGTGGGCGTGGGCGGCACGAGCCGCTTCAATGACCTCGCTGGTGCTGGCTTGCGGCCTGCCATACAAAATGTTTTCTCGCACGGTGCCGGTAAAGACCACCGGCGTTTGCGGCACCAAGGCGATGCGCGAGCGCAAGTCGTTGAGCGACAGGTTCGCCAGGGGCGTGCCGTCGATGCTGATCAGGCCCTGTTGCGGATCATGAAAGCGCATCAGCAAGTCAAACAAGGTGGTCTTGCCCGCACCGCTGGGGCCCACCACGGCCACGGTGCGCCCGGCCTGAACCTGCCCGCTCAAGCCATCGACCGCCCACACGCCAGGCCGACTGGGGTAATGAAATCGCAACGATTCGAGCACCAAGGCCGAGCCCTGGGTCGGCCATGGCGGTGACTGGGGCTGACTGGGCTCTGTGACCATCGATTCGGCGTGTAACAGCTCCATCAAGCGCTCGGTCGCCCCAGCCGCGCGCAGCATATCGCCATAGGTTTCGCCCAAAACGGCCAAAGCGCTGGCCAGCAAAATGACATAAAAAACCGTTTGCCCCAAAACGCCAGGACTCAGGGTGCCCTCGCGCACCGCCAGCGCCCCCATGTACAAGCCCCATAGCAAGACCGCACTGGAAGCGGTGATCACAAAACCCACCAGCACCGCTCGGGCACGTACCCGTCGCAAAGCGGTGCTCATGGCTTGCCAGGCCCGCTGATCAAAGCGGTCGGCTTCGCGCCTTTCTGCGGTGTAGCTTTGCACGACTGGAATGGCATTGAGGACTTCACCGGCCAAAGCGCTGGCGTCGGCCACCCGGTCCTGACTGGCGCGCGACAAACGACGCACACGTCGCCCCAGCCAAACCGCTGGCAATACCACCAGCATCAACACCGCCAACACCTGCAACATGAGCCAAGGATTGGTGAAGACCAACATCACCATGGCCCCCAGGCCCATCACCAGATTGCGCAGCCCCATCGAAAAAGAAGAGCCAACCACCGTTTGCACCAAGGTGGTGTCGTTGGTCAGGCGTGACAGCACCTCGCCGGATTGGGTGTTCTCAAAAAAAGAGGGGCTTTGCTGCAAGACATGGCGGTACACAGCGTTGCGCACATCGGTGGTGATGCGCTCGCCCAGCCAGCTGACGGTGTAGTAGCGCGCCGCCGAAAACACCGCCAAGGCCACGGCCACGGCGAACAAACGCAAAAAACCTTGCCCCAGTTCAGCTTGCGAGACACCAGCCGCTAGGCCGTCATCGATGAGGTGGCGCAGGGCCCAGGGGAAAGCCAGCGTGGCCATGGCCGCCAGACACAAAAAAAGCCCAGCCCAAAACAAAGCCGGCTTGTAGGGCCGCAGAAAGGGCCACAAGCCGGACAGGGACCTTGGGTTGGAACCCGCGTTTTTCATATTCACGTCCTCGCACACCGCCCTGATCGCGTTTCAGGACCTAGAGATTTTAGGGGCGGTGTGCGTGACCCGAGTGGTATTGCCTTGCCTAGCCGCCGTACATGGGCTTGTTTTTGCTCAGGCGAAACAAGCCCCAGCCCACGCGATAGACGATCCAGAACAACAGGCCGATCAAAAGCACTTGACCAACCAGAAAGAAGATGGAAACCAGGCCTGTGATCAGAATCATCAGGCTGGTCCAGAAGGTGCGGGTTTGCCACTGGAAGTGACTGTCAAAGATGGTGCCGGACACCGAATGACCCTTGAGGTAATTGATGAACACCGCGACGACAGCGGTCAAGCCCAAGGTCGGTACGGCCAGACCATAGAGGATGTACAGGCTCTGCGTCCAACGCTTCCACAACTTGA
Organism: uncultured Bordetella sp.; assembly: GCA_964390775.1. Lineage (GTDB taxonomy): Bacteria > Pseudomonadota > Gammaproteobacteria > Burkholderiales > Burkholderiaceae_C > Limnohabitans. The sequence continues at coordinate 20,504 of CAYMJT010000026.1, read as the reverse complement.
ACTTCTCTGGTTCCAAATATTGATCCATGTCCAACCCTCTTTTCATAAAACCATATCATTCATAATTCCATAATATACACCCTAAATAAGTACTTTAACGGTATGAGGCGCCTGACCTGAAAAATGGTGCTCGGCAGGGTGGTCAAGGACCCAGGGACGTGACCGACGCCAGGGCCTGGATACTGGGTTGCTCGAATTCCGAGGTGGTCAGGGTGAACAACCAGCGCGCCTGGCCCTGCGCGTCCAGCCAGACATAAGACAAGCTGTGTCTGCGCTCAGTGCCCTGTCCGCTCCAGACCTCATCGAGCGCCTGAACACGCCAGGGGGGCGGAGAGTTCGCCACCAACAGCTGGAACAGGCGCTCGGCCTCGAGGCGCTCGGCGCGACGGGCAAACAGGGCGCAAAACTCTTTTTTGGAGCCCATGCTCAATACCATATTGCCCTCGTTTTCGACCGAGGGCACGTGCCAGGCCTGGCCCGCCTGACCGCTGAGAAAAGACGCGGATTGGGGCGAGGCCAATTTGCGCCAGCGCCGGTTCAGTTCATCGCGCTTGAGGGACCAATTGGCTCGGGAGTTCAGGCAATGGTCTGAGAAGTTTTTGGCGAAATCCAGCGCACGGGGGTCAGCTGGTGCCTGAGCCCAGCACCCAGCAAACAGCCAGGCCCAGGACAGCCCGAGCAAGCGACGCAGCCAAGACCCACTGGGTTTAGGCGTGTATGGCGCGGATGGGCCATGACGGGGCTGATCGCTTGGGCTTGGCTCAACATCGGCCCAGGCTGGCAGTCCGCTCAAGCGCCGCCCGCTTGGACCAAATCGGCGAGTTGGCTCAAAGAGTCTTGCCAGCCCAGATGGCACATCTCCAGCGGGATCGCCTCTGGGATGCCCGATTGGCTGATGCGCAAATCGGTGCCGCCCATGACTGGCGTGAGGTCAACGCTGACCTGCAACAGATCGGGCATTTGGGGGTCGTCGAATCGGTCGGTATAGCGGATGCGCTGGCTGGGGAGTAACTCGAGATACTCGCCGCCAAAGGAATGGCTGTGCCCGCTGTTGAAATCGTGAAAGGTCATCTTGAAGGTGCCGCCCACTTTGGCTTCGAAGTGTTGCACCGTGCAAGTGAAACCATGCGGGGGCAGCCACTTGGCCAGGGCATCGGCTTGTGTAAAGGCGCGGTACAACTTTTCGGGCGGGCAGCGCAGGACGCGGTGCAGGTGTACGGCTCGTTCGCTCATGAGGTCTCCTGTCAATAGATGGTTTATTGTTTGGGTGGGGGCGACTGGGCAGCCCACTGCTCGAGCTGCGGGTCCAGGCAGGCCCAGCTGGGCGCACTGGCGGTCCAGATGTTTTGTATCGGCGCAATGGACGAGGGGTCATCGAGGGCGCCCAGTCGGATCACCCGCAGATCAGGACGCGCCGAGGTGTGGCCGTAGACATGGCCGCCGCAAGTGGGACAAAACAGGCGTGCGATGGTGTTGCCGCTGTGGGCCTTGCTGGCGTATTCGGTCAAGACCCCGCTGACTTCCAATGAAGCGGCGGGTATCACGGCGTTGGCGGTGCCGTTGCCCGAGATGTGCTGGCAATCTTTACACCAGCAAATGCGCGCGGCGATGGGTTCGGCGGTGAACCTGAAAGTGACGGCGCCACAAAGGCAACGGCCTGTTCGTTCGGTCATGATGGGTCTCCGTTCAAGCTGGAATGCAAAGGGTGAATCCTGAACATGGAATGTAGCGTTCAGGTCTGAATGTTCCAATACGTTTTAGGTGTGTCGCATAGATTTGTGTTGTTTGCGGTGATATAGAGCCTGCAAACAACCCAGGCGACGATACTGATTGACTCTAAGTGAACTTCAATTCTGCGTCAATGACCTTGAAACATTTTGATACTAGGCCAATGCACCGGGCACCACCGCCAACCAATCACCTATGGCCTGCTCGTAGGCATGGGCCAGTTGTAGCAAGGCCAGGTCGCCTTGGGGTTTGCCGATCAGTTGCAAGCCCATGGGCAAACCGTTGGGGCCAAAACCGGTGGGCACGCTGATGCTGGGCAGGCCAGCGAGGGTGGCGTAGATGACGACTTCCATCCAGCGGTGGTAGGTGTCCATTTGCACCGTGCCTTTGGCGGTTTTGATTTCTTTGGGCCAGCGCCAGCTTTTGTCAAAGGGCCAGACCTGGGCGCTGGGCAAAGCCAGCACGTCGTGGTGTTCAAAGAGTTTGAGCATGCCCTGATAGAAAGCACTGCGCCCGACACTGCCGGCCATGAACTGGCTGGCACTCAGGCCCTGCCCCTGGTCGTATTCCCACTGGGCTTCGGGTTTGATTTGGGCCCGGTTGCTCGGGTTTTGCATATAGGGGGCCAGACGGCTGGCGACCAGCACTTTGCGCCACAGCAGCCAGATCTGCCAGACCTCTTCGGGCGGGGTGTTGAGTTGCGCCTCTTCGATGTGGCAGCCGATGTGTTGCAAGCGAGCCAGCCCGGCGCGGCAGGCGTCGAGTACGCCAACTTCAGTGGGCAAGTAGCCTTGCAAGTCGCCCAACCAAGCCACCCGCAGTCCGCTGACGTCCACTGTCAGGTCGTTGGTGAAAATATGCGGGTCAGTGCTCAGCGACAAGGGGGCACTTGGGTCGTAGCCAGCCTGGGTCGAGAGCAAAAGCGCCAGATCGGTCACGTGGCGCCCCATGGGGCCTTCGGTCGGCATTTGCGACACATAGACATCGCTGCTCGGCGCATTGGGGACGCGGCCTTGCGAAGGGCGCATGCCAAAAATGTTGTTCCAACCCGCTGGGTTGCGCAAACTGCCCATGAAGTCCGAGCCGTCGGCCACCGGCAACATGCGCATGGCCAAAGCAACGGCGGCGCCGCCGCTGCTGCCGCCAGCGGTTTTGCTGGGGTCATAGGCGTTGGCAGTCGCCCCAAATAGTTCGTTGAAGCTGTGCGAACCCAGGCCGAACTCGGGCACATTGGTTTTGCCGATGACGATGGCGCCAGCACGGCGGATGCGCGAGACCATGACGGCGTCTTGACTGGGTACGCTGTCTTTCAGCAGGGGTGAGCCCAAGGTGGTGACGATGCCGGCGGTAGCGGCCAGGTCTTTGATGGCAATGGGCAAGCCGTGCATCCAACCCATGGAATGACCGCGCGCCAACTGGGCGTCGCACGCGTCGGCCTGTTGTAACAAGCCGTCGGGGTCTTGCAGATTGATGATGGCGTTAAAGGTCGGGTTGTGCCGCTCGATCTGCTTCAGGCACGCCTGCATGACTTCGCGGCACGACACCTGGCGGCGGTGGATGGCCTGACTGAGGGCCTGGGCGGACATTTGGGTAAATACCATGTGCTTACACTCGGATTTCACTTTTAATGGCATTGTGCCAGTGGCGGCGGGTCAACGTACGCCCAGCCCCCAAACGGGGACCACACCTATTTTTTGACAAAACCAGGAGAGACTTTGATGAAGCGTCGCATTGCCATGGCCGTGTTGTCGGCCTCTGTTCTGAGTGCTGGATTGATGAACCCAGCGGGGGCGCAGGCTCCCGCGGCCAACAAAGTCTTCAGGTTTGTACCGCATGCCAATCTGGCTGTCCTCGATCCGATCTGGACCACGGCGTATGTCACGCGCAACCATGCCTACATGATTTATGACACGCTGTTTTCGGAAGACGCACAAGGCCAAATCAAGCCGCAGATGGTAGATACCTACGAGACCTCTCGCGACGGCAAAACTTGGTCGTTCAAATTGCGTGCCGGTCTGGAGTTTCATGACGGCAAGCCGGTGACCAGCGAAGATGTGGTGGCCTCGCTCAAGCGATGGGCCAGTCGCGACGCCATGGGCGGCATTTTAGCGACGTTCATCGACCATTACGAAACACCCGACGCCAACACTTTCCGATTGGTGCTGAAAGAGCCGTGCGGCATAGTGCTGGACGCGCTGGGCAAGGCCTCGTCGAACGTGCCCTTCATCATGCCCGCGCGCATTGCCGCCACCCCAGGCACCGAGCAGATCAAAGAACACATTGGTTCCGGGCCTTTTATCTTCAAGGCCGACGAATTCAAACCCGGCGCACTGGCGGTGTATGTGCGCAACCCGAAGTACAAATCGCGCAGTGAGCCCAGCAGCGGGGTCTCTGGTGGGCGCACGGTCAATTTTGACCGCGTGGAGTGGGTGATTTTGCGTGACCCGCAAACTCAGTTCAACGCCCTCAAAGCCGGCGAGGTCGACATGGTCGAGCAACCCAGTTTTGAGCAATTCGAGACCCTCAAGAAAACCGAAGGGGTCAAGGTGGACGATTTTTCACCGGCTGGCCTGCAGTTCATCATGCGCTTCAATCATTTGCATGCGCCCTTTAACAACCCCAAAATTCGTCAAGCGGCGATGGTGGCGATTGGTCAGCAGGCGTTTTTGAACACCCAGGTGGGGGTGGCCGAGTTGCAACGGGTGTGTCGCAGCATCTACCCTTGCGGCACCGCGTATGGCGATGAAAACACCGGCTATTTCACTGGGGTCGCAAACCCGGCCAAGGCCCGCGAAATGCTCAAGGAAGCGGGCTATGACGGCAGTCCGATCGTGCTGATGCGACCGACCGATTTGGCCTCGATCGCCAAAATTCCGCTGGTGGCCAAGCAGCAGCTCGAAGCGGCCGGTTTTAAGGTGGACTTTCAGCAAATGGATTGGGCATCGCTGGTGGCACGACGGGCAAAAAAAGAGCCGCCGGCACAGGGCGGCTGGCATCTGTTTCTGACCGCCTGGACGGCAGGCGATATCTCGAGCCCGCTGACCATGGCCATGCTCAACGCCAAGGGCGACACCGGCTGGTTTGGTTGGCAAAATGAACCGCGCATTGAAACCCTGAAAGCCCAATTCGCTCGGGCCGCCAGCAGCGCCGACAAAAAGCGCATCGCCAGCGAGATTCAAACCGTGGCCATGGACACCGCCACCCATGCCCCGCTGGGCCAATACCAACAACCCACGGCGATTCGCAGCAATGTCAGCGGGATCCTCAAGACCCCGGGCATTCCGGTGATGTGGAACATCAAGAAAGACTGAGTCTGCTGCGCTTGACCGGGTTCCATGCTGCCTTTTATCGCTCGCCGATTGGCCGCCCTGCTGCCGGTGCTGCTGGTGGTTTCGCTGGTCGTTTTTCTGATCTTGCGGCTGGCACCTGGCGACCCAGCGGCGGTGATTGCTGGCAATAACGCCACCAGCGAGGACATTGCCAAAATCCGTACCGAGCTGGGCCTGGAACACAGCTTGCCAGTTCAGTACGGGGTTTGGCTGGCCAAGGTGTTGCGCGGCGATCTGGGGCACTCGTATTATCTGAACAAGCCGGTCAGTGGCCTGATTGCAGAGCGGGTGGGGCCAACCTTGTCACTGGCCTTGGGTTCGGCTTTGTTGGCGGTGGTGTTGGCGGTGCCTTTGGGCACCTTGGCCGCGTGGCGCATGGGCAGCGCACTCGATCGCTTGATTTCGGGCTTTTCGGTCATGGGTTATTCGGTGCCCGCCTTTGTGATTGGCTATGTGCTGATTTATGTGTTTTCGATACAGTGGCAGTGGTTGCCGGTACAAGGCTATAAACCGCTGTGGGGGCCGTCATCGAGTGGTCTTTGGGGCTGGATGCGGCAACTGCTGTTGCCCTGGGTTGCCTTGGGCCTGATCTACACCGGCCTGATCGCTCGCGTGACTCGGGCCAGTGTGTCCGAATCGTTGACCGAAGACCATATTCGCACAGCCCGCGCCAAGGGTCTGAGTGAGTGGCGGGTGTTGTGGCGGCACGCCCTTGCGCATGCCGCTGTGCCAATCGTGACGGTGATTGGCATTGGTGTGGCCTTGCTGATAGGCGGGGTGGTGGTGACCGAGACGGTGTTTGCCATACCCGGTTTGGGCTCTTTGACCGTCGATGCGGTGCTGAATCGGGACTTTCCGGTCATCCAGGGACTGGTGCTGTTTTTCTCACTCAGTTATGTGTGTGTCAATTTGTGCGTCGATCTGAGCTATTTGTGGCTCGATCCGCGCATACGCTACTGAAGGCAAAGATGGGGGCTGATCAGGATATCCGCCAGCGTTTGTGGGCCAACGGGGCCGTGCGTTTTGGTGTTTGGGTACTGGGCTTGATGCTGCTGCTGGCACTGGCGGCCCCTGGGCTGGGCACGGTCGAGCCAGGCGCCATGGATTCGAACTACATCAACAAACCCGCATTCAGTTCGGGGCCGTTTGCCTTGCCCGACGGCAGCACGGTGACGCACACCTTTTGGCTGGGCACCGACAGTTTTGGCCGTGACATTTACAGCCGGGTGATTTATGGGACTCGGGTGTCATTGCTGGTCGGCGCTGGAACAGCCACGCTGGCCTTGTGTCTGGGTGGCTTGTTGGGCATGTTGGCGGGGTATTTCAGGCGGGTCGATGCCTTGCTAATGCGCGTCATGGACGGCTTGATGGCGATCCCAGCCGTGTTGTTGGCCATTGCCTTGGTAGCCGCCCTGGGCGCCCATGTGAGCACCGTGGTGGTAGCGATTGCCATTCCCGAGGTGCCGCGCGTCACTCGCCTGGTCCGGTCTTTGGTGCTGGGCTTGCGCGAAGAGCCCTTTGTCGAGGCCGCACGGGCCCTGGCCACACCCACACCCCTGATTTTGTGGCGGCATATTCTGCCCAATGCCATGGCCCCGCTGTTGGTGCAAGGCACTTTTATCGCTGCGGCGGCCGTGCTGACCGAAGCGGTGCTGAGTTTTCTGGGCCTGGGCTTGCCGGCCGATATTCCCACCTGGGGCAATATCATGGCCGAAGGTCGGGTGCAATTCAGTTTGTATCCTGGTCAGGTCTTGTGGCCTGCCATGTTTTTGATACCCACTGTGCTGGCGATCAATTTATTGGGCGACGGTTTGCGGGATGTGCTGGACCCCAAGTTTGCCCAGCGGGGACGCTCATGAGCGTGCTGCGCATCGAAGATCTGAGCATCGCCTTACCGGCCGGGGGTGAACGCGAGTACGCGGTCGATGGACTGAGCCTGAACATTGAGTCCGGCCAAACCCTGTGTGTGGTGGGCGAGTCAGGCAGTGGCAAATCGGTGATGGCCATGGCGGTCATGGGTTTGCTGGCGCATGGCCTGAATGTGCGGCGCGGGTCGATTGAATTACACAGCGAGCAACTGTTGCAGGTCAGTGCACAGCGTTGGCGCCAATTGCGTGGCGTGGCGATGGGCATGGTGTTCCAAGAACCGATGACGGCGCTCAACCCGGTGATGAGTTGCGGGGCACAACTTGATGAATTGTTGCGTTTCCATACTGAACTGGATGCAGAACAAAGGCGTTCCGAGGTGTTGAGCATGCTGGAACGGGTCAAATTGCCCCATGCCCCCGAGGTGGCGCGCCGTTTTCCGCATCAACTGAGTGGCGGCCAGCGACAGCGGATCGTGATCGCCATGGCCATGATGCTCAAACCGGCCTTGCTGATTTGCGACGAACCGACGACGGCGCTGGACGTGACCACGCAAAAAGAAATTCTGGCATTGATCCAAGAGTTGCAACGCGAGCAAGGCAGCGCCGTGCTCTTTATCACCCACGACATGGGGGTGGTGGCCGAAATCGCCGATCGGGTGCTGGTGATGCACCAAGGCCGATGCGTCGAGGCGGGTGCTAAGCACCAAGTCCTGAAAACCCCGCAAGCACCCTATACCCAGGCCTTGCTGGCGGCGGTGCCCGGCATGCAACCGCCGGCACCACGCGCGGCCAGTACAAAGGCGGTGGTATTGAGCGCGCAGAGCCTGGGCAAGACATATACGAGCCGAGACTGGATGGGCCGAACCTCTAGCCATGAGGCTTTGACGCAGGCGAGTTTGGCCCTGCGCGCAGGCGAGACCGTGGGCGTGGTGGGCGAATCGGGCAGCGGCAAAAGCACCTTGGCTCGGTGTCTGATGCGTTTGATCGAGCCGACGGCAGGAGAGATTTTTTGGGCCGATCAACCGGTGGCGCATCTGACAGAAAGCGAACTGCGGCTTTTGCGTGATCGGGTGCAAGTGGTGTTTCAAGACCCCAATCGTTCGCTCAACCCGCGCCGCACGGTAGGCCAGTCCTTGATGGAAGGGGCGATGAATTTTGGTCTGACGCGTGAACAAGCCTGGAAGCGCGCCACCGAAATGCTGGAGCGGGTGCAATTGCCAGCCAATGCCATGCAACGCTACCCCAATCAGTTCAGTGGTGGACAGCGCCAACGCATTGCATTGGCTCGGGCACTGGCCTGTCAGCCCAAGGTGTTGGTGGCCGACGAAGCGGTGAGTGCATTGGATGTCTCGGTGCAAGCGCAGATACTGCGCTTGCTGCGCGATATTCAGGCAGAGCTGGGCTTGGGCCTGCTGTTCATCACGCACGACTTGCGTGTCGCCGCTCAGCTGTGTGATCGGGTGATCGTGATGCATCAAGGTCAAATTGTCGAGCATGAGGAAACGGCCCGCTTATACGCCCAACCGAAGCACCCCTATACCCAAAAACTGTTTGCCTCGGCGCCGGCAGGACTGGAGCATTTGTGACCCGCATTTTGATCGCCGGCTATCAGCACGAGACCAATACCTTTGCGCCGAGCAAGGCCGACTGGGCGGCTTTCAACCGTGGCGACTCGTTCCCGGCTTTTGTCCGCGGGCAAGCGATGCAGACGCAGCTCACCGGTGTCAATATACCCATCGGTGGATTCATCGACGAAGCCCGTACCCGGGGTTGGCAATTGCTGCCATCGGCCTGGGCTGGTGCGATACCGTCAGCGCATGTGACGACCGATGCATTTGAGCGCATCAGCGCGGCCATTTGTGACGATGTCCGCAATGCCTTGGACCGCGGCGGGCTGGATGCGGTGTATCTGGATTTGCATGGCGCTGCGGTGGCCGAGCATTTCGACGACAGCGAGGGCGAGTTGCTGGCTCGGGTACGGGCCTTGATCGGCCCTGATCGTCCCTTGGTGGCCAGCTTGGACCTGCATGCCAATGTCACCCGCCAAATGTTGGCACAAGCCGATGCCTTGGTGTCGTACCGAACTTATCCGCATGTGGACATGGCGGCCACTGGGGTGCTGGCGGCGCAATTGCTGCAAAGGCGTTGGGCGCTGGGAAAACGCGAGTCTGTGCATGCGCAGCGCCTGCCTTTTTTGATTCCCTTGAACGCCATGTGTACCTTGCTCGAGCCTGCCCGCAGCATTTACGAATCATTGCGGGAACTGGATCGTGAGCACGGCAGTATGCTGAGTTTTTGCATGGGCTTTCCGGCCGCCGACATCGAGGAGTGCGGGCCAGTGATTTGGGCCTATGGGCCGAACGAGGCGGTGGCCCAGCTCGCTTGCGCCGCTTTGACCCAGCAAGCGAGTGTGGCGGCACAGTGGCGGCAAGAATTACACGCGCCCGCTGTGGCGGTACGACGGGCGATGGATAGCGCCGAACACGCCGCACGGCCTGTGGTGGTCGCCGACACCCAAGACAATCCAGGCGCTGGCGGCGACAGCAATACCACTGGGCTGTTGCATGCTTTGCTGCAACAAGGCGCAGGACGACGCTTTCCACAACAAGTGGCCTTGGGCCTGTTATTTGACCCTGACAGCGCGGCGCGCGCTTGCGCTGCAGGGGTGGGGTCAGAGGTCGAGTTGGCCTTGGGCCGTTCGGTGCCCACCCACACCGGCATGAGTGACCCGCCAGTGCAAGGCCGCTTCAAAGTGCGTGCGATCAGCGACGGTCGCTGTTTGCTCAAAGGCCCGATGATGGGTGGCTTAACGGTTCAATTGGGGCCCAGTGCTTGCCTGGAGATGGACGGCGTCTTGGTGGCAGTGACCAGTGGCAAAAAACAAATGTTGGACCGAGAATTATTTCGCATGGTCGGCATTCAACCCGAAGCCATGCGCGTCGTGGTGGTCAAGAGTTCGGTGCATTTTCGGGCCGACTTCGAACCCCACGCCAGTCATGTGTTGGTGGCCCAAGCCGCAGGCCCGATGGCGGCCGACCCGGGGGAGCTGCATTGGCAGCGACTCAGCCCGCATACCCGAACCCGACCCTGAAAGGCTACGAAGATGGAATTGACACAATGCACCGCCCAAGAGTTGTTGAGCCTGTATCGAAGTGGCGCCACATCGCCGGTCGAAGTCACGCGTGCGGTGCTGGAGCGCATTGCCCGATTGAACCCACACTTGTTGGCTTATTGTCTGGTCGATGAGGACCGGGCCATGGCCAGCGCCCTGGCCAGCGAGGTGCGCTGGCAAGCCCATCGCCAGCGGGGCGAGGCGGTCGGGGCACTGGAGGGGGTGCCGACCTCGATCAAAGATCTGGTGCTGACCCAGGGTTGGCCCACTTTGCGCGGCAGCAAAGGGGTGTCGCCTGATCAAAACTGGGATATCGATGCACCCTCGGTAGCGCGTTTGCGCGAAGCCGGTGCGGTGTTGCTGGGCAAGACCTGCACGCCCGAGTATGGTTGCAAGGGTGAGACCAATTCGCCGCTGACCGGCCTGACACGCAACCCCTGGAATCTGGAGCGTACGCCAGGCGGTTCGTCGGGCGGTGCGGCGGCGGCGGTGGCCGCTGGCTTGGGTCCCTTGGCCATAGGCACCGATGGTGCCGGCAGCGTACGTATTCCGGCTGCGTTTTGCGGCAATGTGGGCATGAAACCCAGTTTTGGTCGGGTCCCCGCCTACCCCTTGTCACCCTTTGGTTCGGTGGCGCACCTGGGGCCACACGCCATGACCGTGGGCGACGCAGCACTGATGTTGCAAGTCATCAAACAACCCGATGCGCGCGACTGGACAGCGCTGCCACCCGATCCCAGCGATTACACCGTGGGCTTGCAAGATGGTTTGCGGGGCTTGCGGGTGGCCTACTCGCCTACCCTGGGATACGCCCGTCATGTCGACCCAGAGATTGCCGCTGCACTGGATGGGGTGGCGCATACCCTGCAGGACTTGGGAGCCATTGTGGAGGCGGTGGACCCAGGTTTTGAAGACCCGCTGGAGATCACCACAGGACTTTGGTTCGCCGGAGCCTGGCAGGTATGGCGTGCCCTGACAGCGCAGCAACAAGCGGTGGCCGACCCCGATTTCAAGGCCCAAGCTTTGCTGGGCGAGGGTTTGGGTGTCGATGCTTTGCATGCATTGACGCAACGCCGTGGCTTGCTGGGTTCGCACATGCGTCAATTCATGACCCGCTATGACTTGTTGCTAACCCCCAGCGTGGCAGTACCAGCGTTTGCAGTGCGCGCGCCAGGTTCGGTGTCGATGGATGCGCGAGAAATGCTGGGTTGGACGCCGTTCAGTTACCCCTTTAATCTGACCCAACAGCCGGCCATCACGGTGCCTTGCGGCCTGACCCGCGATGGACTGCCGATGGGGATGCAATTGGTCGGGCCGATGTTTGGTGATGCTTTGGTGTTGCGTGCAGCGCGGGCCTATGAATCAACCCGCCCCACCCTGCGTCCCGCACTGGCGGCATAATCACCGCATGAGTTTTTTGGCACTCGATGTCGGTAACACCCGGTTGAAATGGGGACTTTACGATCGCCCTGAGCCTGGTGCGACCTTGCTCGACAGTGGGGCGGTCTTTTTGGAAAACATCGACCGCTTAGCCGAGCAGGAATGGAAAACCCTGAGGCAACCCGACCACACCCTGGGCTGTGTGGTGGCTGGCGAGGCGATACGCCGGCGGGTCGAGGAACAGATGGAAATATGGGACATCCCGGCCCGTTGGGTGGTACCCAGCGCCGCCGAAGCCGGCGTGACCAATGGTTACGACCATCCGACCCGACTGGGCGCGGACCGTTGGGTGGCCATGATAGGCGCCCATGCCCGCATGCGAAAACTGTGTGCGGGCGACACGCCCAGACCCCTGGTGCTGGTGATGGTGGGCACAGCGGTGACGGTCGAGGCGGTGGACGCCCAGGGCCATTTTCTGGGGGGATTCATCTTGCCCGGTCACGGCATCATGCTGCGGGCTCTAGAGTCGGGCACGGCCGGCTTGCGGGTGCCCACGGGCGAGGTCAGGCCGTTTCCGACCAACACCAGCGATGCTTTGACCAGCGGCGGCACTTATGCGATTGCAGGGGCGGTCGAGCGCATGGTGCAACATGTGCGGCAACGCTGTGGTGTCGAGCCCTTGAACATCATGACCGGCGGTGCGGGCTGGAAGATGCTACCCAGCATGGGCATCGAGGTCGATTTGGTCGAGTCGCTGATCTTTGATGGACTGCTGGTCATCGCCCAGGAGCGCGGCCAGGGTCACTTCCCTGAATAAACCAGCTGGATTGACTCAACGCTGGGTGGCAAACCACTTTTCAACCAAACGCACCCACAGACTGCCGCCCAGTGGGATGAGTTCGTCGTTGAAATCGTAGCTGGGGTTGTGCAAGGTGCAGGGCCCAGCGCCGTGGCCCATTTCGCGATGCACGCCTTCGCCGTTGGCTATGAAGGCATAAGCACCCGGACAGGCTTGCAACATATAGGCGAAGTCTTCGGCCCCCATGGTGGGTTCTTGGGCGCTGACGTTGTCGGCGCCGACCATCTCGGCCATGACCTGGCGCATGAATTCGGCTTCGGCGGGGTGGTTGACTGTGGGTGGATAGTTGCGAACAAACTCGAACTCACAACTGGCCCCCATGGCTGTGCACACGCCCGTGCTGATTTCGCGCATGCGTTGTTCAATTAAATCGAGCACTTCGTGGGTAAAGGTGCGTACCGTGCCTTGCAATTCGCAACTGTCGGGCACCACATTGGTGGCCTCGCCGGCGTGGATCATGGTGACCGAAATGACACCAGCGTCGACCGGCTTTTTGTTGCGGCTGATGATGGTTTGGAATGCCTGCACCAACTGCGCTGCAATCGGTACTGGATCGATGCCGTTGTGCGGCAGGGCCGCGTGGCTGCCCTTGCCCCGAATGGTGATGCGAAACTCGTTGCTGGAGGCCATGACGGGGCCTGGGCTGACGGCAAAAGTGCCGACTTTGGGGCCAGGCCAGTTGTGCATGCCAAACACCGCCTGCATGGGGAATTGCTTGAACAGGCCGTCTTTGATCATCTCGCGGGCACCACCGCCGCCCTCTTCGGCGGGCTGAAAAATCAGGTAGACGGTGCCGTCAAAGTGACGGTGCTTGGCCAGGTGTTGAGCCGCCGCCAGCAACATGGCCGTGTGGCCGTCGTGGCCACAAGCGTGCATCTTGCCCTGGTGCTGACTGGCGTGCGCAAAGGTGTTGAATTCTTGCAAGGGCAAGGCATCCATGTCAGCACGCAAACCGATGGCCCTGGGGCTGTCACCGCCCTTGATGATGCCGACCACGCCCGTGGTGCCCAGGCCACGATGGATGGGGATGCCCCATTCGGTCAATTTGGCCGCGACCAGATCAGAGGTGCGGTTTTCCTGAAAGCAAAGCTCTGGATGGGCGTGAATGTCGCGACGAATGGCGACGATTTGGGCCGATTGGCTGACGATAGAGTCAAGCAGGTTCATGGCACTTCTCCTGTGCACAAATAAGGGAAAACAGTTTACCCTTTTTCCCGAAATCCACTGGGCTTGCTCGACTGGGGTTTTCAGGGGGTTTAGCCCGCATTTTTCTTGGTTCGGGTCAGGTCGACGCCCAATTGGCGAAGTTTGCGGTAGAGGTGCGTGCGCTCAAGGCCGGTTTTTTCGGCCACACGGGTCATGGAGCCGTTTTCTCGCGCCAGATGGAATTCGAAATAAGCCTTTTCGAAGGCATCACGGGCTTCGCGCAAGGGTAAAGTCAGATCAAAAGCCTGATGGTCTTGAGCCAACTCGGCCACAGCCGCCACGGGCGGCATCAGGGGAGCGGCCATGGTGGTGGCCACAGCAGCCCCCAGCGCAGAGGGCGCGACGGGCTGGGTGCTGGCGGCAGGAGCATTGGCGCGGCGATTTAATCCCTGTTCGACGGCTTTGAGCAGTTTTTGCAGGGTGATCGGTTTTTCCAGGAAAGCCAGGGCCCCGATGCGGGTGGCCTCGACTGCGGTTTCGATGGTGGCGTGGCCACTCATCATGATGACGGGCATATCCAATTGACCCAGAGCAGACCACTCTTTGAGCAGAGTGACTCCGTCCGTGTCGGGCATCCAGATATCGAGCAAGACCAGATCCGGGCGGGACTGGGCGCGCAATCGTCGCGCCTGAGCCGCGTTTTCAGCCAACTCGACTTGGTGCCCTTCGTCATTGAGGATTTCGAATAATAAATCGCGTATGCCCAACTCGTCGTCTACCACAAGAATGTTTGCCATGGGACCATCAGCCTTTGTCGTTGGATGCTACTGTTTGAAATGATAATGATACTTGCGCCCCAGCGACCTGCCCATTGACTTCGAGGTTTTTGAGCTCGAGTCGGGCACGGTGTTCGTCGGCGATTTTTTTCACCACCGCCAGTCCCAGACCGGTGCCCTTGGGTTTGGTGGTCACATAAGGCTCGAAAGCCCGCTTGAGGATGGCCTCGTTAAAGCCTGTACCGGTGTCGCGCACGATCAGGCGCACGCGCTGGCTGTTGGGATTGAATTGAGTAAGCACGGTGACTTCGGGTTGGTCTTGGCCTTCGCAGGCATCGAGCGCATTTTGCAACAAATTGTGGATCACTTGGCGTAATTGTTGGGCATCCCCCAAAATGGCTGGGGCGGCCGCGTCGAGTTGCAACCGCACCGGGGCGGTCTGGTTCTCGGACAAATAGAGCTGTAACAGGTCGCGCACCAGTGCGTTGAGGTCCAGGGCCGACAGCTCGGCTTGGGGCAGGCGGGCGTAGTCGCGAAATTCATTGACCAGGCGCTTCATGGCATCTACCTGATCGACAATGGTGCGCACCGATTTGTCGAGCACGGCGCGTTCGGGTTCGGCCAGTTTGGTCTCCAGCTTCATGGCCAGGCGCTCGGCCGACAGCTGAATGGGGGTGAGTGGGTTTTTGATCTCGTGTGCCAGCCGACGTGCGACCTCGCCCCAAGCCTGCGCCCGTTGCGCAGAAACGATTTCTGAAATGTCGTCAAAGACCAGCAACCAGGCCAGGTTGGGCAAAATGGCGCCGCGCGCGAGCAGGGTCAAGGTGTCGTTGGCTTCGACACTGGGGGCCGCACGCACCTGGCCGGTCGAAATGGGCAGATCAAAGGATTGTTGCCAATGGTCGATGCCAGTGTCACGGTGCTCGATGGCCAGGGTTTCGAATTGGCGCTTGACCTGATGTCCGAAATCGCTGAGTCCACCGATATCGGCCAACGCCCGGCCTTCGTGCGCCGCCAAGGGGACGCGCAAAATGCGGGTGGCACCGGGGTTGCAACTGACAATCAGGCCTTGGGCGTCCAGCACGATCACGCCAGCGGTCAGGTTGTCGAGGATCGTTTGCAAGTTGGCGCGTGCTAAGTTGGCTTGCTCCATGCTGCGCTCAACAGTATTGCGGGCGTCAGCGAGTTGACGGGTCATTTCGGCGAAGGCGCGGGTCAAACCATCGAGTTCGTTTTGGCCCCACATCACCGGTTTGGGGCTTAGGTCACCAGCGGCCACTTCACGCACGCCGCTGACCAAAAGCAATAGAGGTCGCGCCAACTGATTACCCAAAACCACCGCCAGCAAGACAGCGGCGAACACCGATAGAAACAAACTCAGCGTCAAGGTGCCGATGTACATTTGCCGCAACGAAGTCCTGGCCAATGCGCGTTCCTGGTATTCGCGGTTGGCTTGTTGGACCAGCAAGGCGTTGTCAACCAAAGTGGGAGGCAGTTCCAAGGTCACTTGCAAAATTCGAGGCTCGATGATGCTGTCGATGCGGCCCGAGGGAACCAAGGCCAAAGCGCGGACTCGCGCCGAACCGCTGGCATTTTCTTCCAAGCCCTCAATGCGGGTCCAAACCCCCAGGTTGCGCGCTTGACGCAGAGCTGCTTGCGAGGGGCGCTCGGGGTTGATCACGAAACGCGATTGACCGGCGCTGCCCAAGGGGGTGCCGCTCAGGGTCCAAAGAACCACATCCTGGGCACCCAACTGGTTGCGAATGCGATCCAAGGCGATGCCCGCTTGGGTATCGGACAAATCGCTGAGTTGAAGCGCGGCACCATTGGTTTTGGAGCCCAAGTCTTGAGCCAGGGTGTCAAAAGTGGCACGCCCCAGATTGAGACCTGCGTCGAGCGCGCCTTCGACTTTGACGTCAAACCAGGCTTCGATGGAGCGCGAGACGAACTGGTAGGACACCGAATAAATCAGTAAGCCAGGTAAAAAACCGACCAGGGTGAATATAAAGGCCAGCTTCAACAGCAACTGGCTGCCGAATCTGCCTTGTCGCCAGCGCAGACCCAGGCGCCAGACGATGGAGACGATGGCCGCCAACAACAGCAAGGCCGAGGCAATGTTCAGGGTGAACAGCACCGGCAGATAGCGGGCGTAACTCTCCCAGCGATCGGTGGCCTGCATCAGAAAAAAGAACAACACCAGTCCCAGCGACAGCATGACCCCGAGTCCGATCAACCAGACCCAGCGCGGCAAACCCCGCGCCAGCAAAGTGCCTGTGCTATCTGCTTCGGTGGTCATGGCCGGGCACCCACCTTGAAGGCTTGGGTGTGCTGAAGCGACAAACCCCACTCGCCTTCATTGGAGCCCCCCAGCCAGGGCCGTAAGAGGGCATTGGGCTCGAGACGAAAACGAAACTCAAGGCGGTGTTTGCCTGACTCTTCGAGTAATCCAGTGGGCAGCGACCAGGCGCTGATGCGCTGCAGGGCCGCCAAGGCCTCGGGCAAAGCGTCGTAGGTCTGGGCCAGGCCCACTCCCAAGCCCGAACTCTCGATCGGTTGCGGACTGCTTTGCAGTCGATACCGTCGGGTCAGGGGTTGAAAAGACAGGCGCCAATAGCGTTGACCCCGAACCAACAAGCGATCGGTCCAATACCATCGCTGTTGGTATACGCTGGCTTCGGCACTGAAAAACAGGGGCACGCCCCGATGCAAGGCATCATCCACCTGAACCGGTAACTCAAAATCCATTTGGGCACTGAGCAAAACCACCTGCTCGGTGGTGTTGATGCCGACCGACTCCAGACGCGCCTGGGCGCGCACCAGGCAGGGAGCCCAAGCCAGAGCCAATACAAGCAGCCACAACCCAACCCCAGCCCAAAAGCCGGCACCAAGGGCCTGCGTAATACGCTCAAGCCGACTTTTGCAATAAGGCGTAAAAAAATCCGTCGGGTTCACAAATGTGATTGTCCCCGACCACAGAGTCATTGCGCCCTAAAACCGGGGTCAAATGGCCCGGGGCAGGCATGCGAACGGCGTCGGTGTTGTGCGCAACAAACGTTTGCGCCTGGGTCTCGCCCTCGATTTTGAAGACCGAGCAGGTGCAGTACAGCAAAAAACCTCCGGGTCTGAGGGTCGGCCACAAAGCCTGCAACAGCGCCTGTTGCTGTCGCGCCAAGGCGGGCAGGTCTTGCGGGCGTCGCAACCAGGCGATGTCGGGGTGCCGGCGCACGATGCCCGAAGCCGAGCAAGGGGCGTCGAGCAAGACGGCGTCAAAAGTCTGTTGCGGGTTTAGCCAAGTTTCGGGCCGGGCAGCGTCAGCACACATGGTGCGGGCTTGCAAGCCCAGTCGTTGCAAATTGGCACGCACCCGATCCAGACGCTGGCTGTCCACATCGAGGGCCAGCACCTCGGTATTGGCGTATTCCAGCAGGTGGGCGGTTTTACCGCCAGGGGCGGCGCAGGCGTCAAGCACTTGCCAGCGCCGCCCCTGGGGGCTGGGTCCCAAGGCATCCAGCAGCAAAGGGGCAGCCATTTGTGCCGCCAGGTCTTGCACTGAACACTCGCCTTGTGCAAAGCCCGGAATTTGTTGCACCGGCACTGGTTGCGGCAACCAAACCGCCGCGCCGCCCAGAGGTCGCACAAGCAGGCCGGCCTGCGTACAGCGCTGCAACCAGTCATCCAATCCGGTGCGGCGCAAGTTCACTCGCAACACCAGCGGGGGGCGTTGTTGGGCTTGTTGAAGGATCTGCGGCCAGGCTTGCGGGTGGTCGGCCTGCAACTGCCGGACCCACCATTCGGGGTGGTTGTAGCGGGCTTGCGGGTCGTGTTGCACCCGTTCGAGCAGGCTCGTTCGTTCCCGTGCGAAACGCCGCAAACAGGCATTGATCAGGGGCGCCAAGGCGCGGCTACGGGACTCTTTTTTGGCCGCTTCGACCGCCTGGCTGACCAGGGTGTGCTCGGGGTACATGGGATCTGGCTGGGCCATGAGCGCCAAGCCCAGCGTGACTAAAGCGTCGACGGCAGGTGCTGGCGCCTTGGGCACCAACTGTTGTCGCAAGGCACGACCCACACCCAAGTGCCGCAAAGCGGTGAGCAAGATCGCCTGCACACCAGGCCGAAGATCAGCGGGGCACTGCCCGAGCCATTCGGTGCTGGAGTGCCCCTCATCCACCGCACGCAAGCCACGCGCGGCCCATTGCAACTGGGTCGATAAGGCGGGGGCAGCCGTCATGCCGGGTCTTGCAGGCCGAGGGCCGGCTGAAAATGAAAGACCCGCGCCACCAGTGAAGCGGGCCACTGCGCAATGGCTTGGTTGTATTGGTCGATGGACAGGTTAAAGGCGCGTCGCAGGGGCTGGGCCAGCAAACGCTGGTCTTGCCATTGTTGACGCACCGACTCGGGCAGCAGGCCCCAGGGCGAGACTTTAAGTTCGTCCCAAACCACTTCCAGCGAGTGCCAGGCCTGGTTCAGCTCGAGTGCAGACTGGGGTAGCAAGCAGTGCTCTTGCATGCGAGCCAGCGCCACGCTGGCCTGCGCAGAGCTGGAGTTGAGTCGACGCCAACAGGCGGCGACGTGCATGGCGTCATTGGAAACGCGCTGCAAATCGGGGTCGGCGGCGGCATCGGAGAGGGTTTGGCGGGCAAGGTCGGTTTGGGCCGACAAGACCGCCATGAGTTCGGCGTAGCGCAACCCCACCTGGCCGCGCAAGCGAACCAAGCGGTTGTAGGCGCCCAACGCCCAAAACACCCATAGGGCAGATGCGCCCCAAAACCAGGCTGACTCCAACATGCCTTGATGTTAGAGCAGAAATGACTGCAGAAATTGGGGTCTGACCCCAATTTCTGCATCTCCGGCGACTCAGGCGTCGGCTTGCGAGTTGTTGGCCGCAGCCGCTTGGTCGGCAGCCAGTTCGGCTTCTTCGGCCTCGGCAATGGCGCGGCGCTCGGCCTCGTCCATCTGGTCTTTTTCCTTGCGCGCCTTGTGGTAAGCCATGCCAGAGCCGGCAGGAATCAGACGGCCGACGATGACGTTTTCTTTCAGGCCGCGCAAGTCGTCGCGTTTGCCCATGATGGCCGCCTCGGTCAGCACCCGGGTGGTTTCCTGGAAAGAAGCCGCCGAAATGAACGAGTCGGTGGACAAAGAGGCTTTGGTAATGCCCAACAACAAGTTGCTGTAAGTGGCTGGCATCTTGCCGTCACTTTGCAGCGCTTCGTTGGTGTTGAGCATTTCAGAACGCTCGACTTGCTCGCCAGCAATGTAGTTGGAGTCGCCCGAGTTCTCGACCACGACACGGCGCAACATCTGACGCACGATGACTTCGATGTGCTTGTCGTTGATCTTGACGCCCTGCAAACGGTACACATCCTGGACTTCGTCCACGATGTAGCGCGCCAGTTCTTCCATGCCCAACAAGCGCAAGATGTCTTGCGGGTCGGCAGGTCCGTCGACGATGCTCTCGCCTTTGTTGACCACCTGACCTTCGTGAACCAGGATGTTTTTCTCTTTCGGCACGAGTTCTTCCCACACCTTGCCCTCGGGGTCGGTGATTTGCAGGCGAACTTTGCCTTTGGTTTCTTTGCCAAAGGACACGGTTCCGGTCATTTCAGCCAATATGCCCTTGTCTTTGGGGCTGCGGGCTTCGAACAGTTCGGCCACACGCGGCAAACCGCCAGTGATGTCGCGGGTCTTTTGACCTTCGACTGGGATGCGAGCCAGCACTTCGCCAGGACCGACATCTTGACCGTCGCGAACCTGGATCAGGGCGCCGACCTGGAAGCCGATGGTCACCGAGTGGTCGGTGCCAGGAATCTTGACTTCTTTACCGGACGCATCGATCAGTTTGACCTGCGGGCGCACCACTTTGGCGGCACCACGGCGCTTGGGATCGATGACCACCAGGGTCGACAAACCGGTCACTTCGTCCACCTGTTTGGCGACAGTCAGGCCCTCTTCGACGTTTTCGAATTTCACCTGACCAGCGAATTCGGTGATGATGGGGCGGGTCAGCGGATCCCAGTTGGCCAAAATGGTACCGGCCTTGATCGACTGGTCGGCTTTGACCGTCAGGGTGGCGCCGTAAGGCACTTTGTGACGTTCGCGCTCGCGACCGTTGTCGTCGTGGATGATGATTTCGCCCGAGCGGGCGATGACCACCAACTCGCCTTTGGAGTTGGTGACATAGCGCATCGTGCTGTTAAATCCGATGGTACCGTTGGACTTGGCTTCCACACTGGAGGCGACGGCGGCGCGCGAAGCGGCACCGCCGATGTGGAAGGTGCGCATGGTCAGCTGGGTGCCGGGTTCGCCGAT
>CAYMJT010000025.1:17550-25051 GCA_964390775.1 uncultured Bordetella sp. | reverse complement strand
GTTTTTACTTTCAAGCTGAAGGCACAACGAAGAAACCCAGGATGCACTTTGGCTGGGGATTAAATTTTAATACAAAAATATCGCATTCATTGAATTGAACTATGCAGAGTAAAAATTACCATCGTCCACCCTCCGGGTTCAAGCCCTGCAAACGCCAGGCTCCGATCACGGCAGCCATCGAAATCGGAATGGCCAGCCAAAACACCGTCGCCAGCCCCCAATGTTCACTCAAGGCACCGCCGCCCAAGGCGCCCAATACACCGGTCGCACCGTAGCCGATGATCGAATACAGCGCCTGACCCCGGCCCCGCAGTCGGGATGTGAAGTGTTTGGACAACCAGGCGATACACACGCTGTGGTGGACCGCAAACGTGATGGTGTGCAAGACCTGCGCCAGCGCCAGCACCCACAGATGATCGGCTCCCGAAGCCATCAGGGTCATGCGCAAGACCAGCACCACGGCGCAAATGAGTATCCAGCGCGCTAGGCTGAGCAAGTGCATCCAGCGCCCCTGGGTCAAGAAACCCAAGACCTCGACGGCCACCGATAGAGCCCACAGGGCACCGATGAGAGATTTCGAATAACCCAGACTGTCGAGATAGAGTGAGTAAAACGAATAGATGGCGATGTGCGCGAGCACATGGAAAAACATGGTGATGAAGAACCACAGATTGTGGGGTCGACGCAGTTCGGTCCAGACGGACGACTGTGTGTGGTGCTCGCTGTGGACTTCGCGTCGGCTGGGCATGGCCCAAACGCTGAGGTTGACCAACAGCAAGGTGCCCCAGGTCCAATAGGGGAAGTCTTTCATGCCGTGGTGCTCAAACCACCATCCTGCAAGGAACACCGTGACCAAAAAACCCAATGAGCCCCACAAGCGGATGCGGCCATAGCGACGCGCATCGAGCGCCCCGCCCGTGCTGACCAGGTGTGCCATGGCGGCTTCGCTCATGGGCGTCATGGCGCTGGTGTGGGTGAACATGAGCAAGAGCACCAGCGCCAGCCAGAGCAACCCCCCCTGATGCGCCAAACCCAGCGAACAAAACAAGGCGATGCCGGCACTGATGCGTAACATGCGCACGCGTTGTCCCGTTCGATCGCTCAGCCAACCCCAGGCATAGGGTGAATACAGTCGGGTGAAGGCCTGCATGGACACCAGGATACCGATGACGCCCACGCCATAGCCCAATTCTTTGAGCCACAGCGAGAGATAGGGGTTAAAAAAACCGATGTGGGCGAAGTAGCTCGCCGACATGGCGGCGAAAGGCATCAGCATGCGGCGCGAGACCTGAACGCCGTCGACAGGGGCGTGTGACATGGGGCGTTCAGCCCCCGCTTTGGGCAGCAATCGGCGTCAGCGGTGGCACCACATCGCCACACTGTGCCCGGTGCATGAGCACATGGTCCATGACCACCAAGGCCACCAAGGCTTCGGCAATGGGGGTAGCGCGAATGCCCACACAAGGGTCGTGTCGGCCCTTGGTGACCACTTCGGTGGGTTGTCCCTGACTGTCGATGCTGGGCCGCGGGGTGAGGATGGAACTGGTGGGCTTGATGGCGATGGACACGTCCAGGTCCTGCCCAGTGCTGATGCCCCCGAGTACGCCGCCCGCGTGATTGCCGACAAAACCCTGGGGGGTGAGCGGGTCGCCGTGCTGGCTACCGCGCTGCGCCACACTGGCAAAGCCGGCGCCAATTTCGACACCCTTGACGGCATTGAGCCCCATCAGGGCGTAAGCGATATCGGCGTCGAGTTTGTCAAACAGGGGTTGGCCCAAACCCACCGGCATGCCCCGGGCCACCACACGAATGCGTGCACCGCAAGAGTCGCCCGATTTGCGCAAGGCATCCATATAGGCTTCGAGGTGAGACACATCGGCCACGGGCGCAAAGAACGGATTGTGCGCAACAAGGTCCCAGGATTGAAAGGGGATGTCGATTTCGCCCAATTGGGTCATGCAGCCATGAAAAGTGATGCCCCGAAGCTCGTGCAACCATTTTTTGGCCACGGCCGCGGCCGCCACGGTCGGGGCGGTCAGGCGGGCCGACGAACGACCGCCACCACGCGGGTCGCGCAGACCGTATTTCTGGGTGTAGGTGTAGTCGGCATGCCCAGGGCGAAAGGTGTCGAGCAAGTTACCGTAGTCTTTACTGCGCTGATCGGTGTTGGCAATCAGCAATGCGATGGGGGTCCCCGTGGTGCGCCCCTGATAAACCCCAGACAAAATTTGCACCTGATCGGCTTCGTTGCGCTGGGTGACGTGGCGGCTGGTGCCAGGACGCCGGCGATCAAGGTCGACTTGAATGTCGGCTTCGGACAAGGCCAAGCCCGGGGGACAACCGTCGATGACGCAACCGATGGCCGGTCCGTGTGATTCGCCAAAGTTGGTCACGGCAAATAGCTTGCCCAAGGTGTTTCCGCTCATGGCTGGATTATCCAACATGATAGGGCTCAGCGGGCGAGCCAGGCCAGCTTATTGCTTGAGCAACTGCCTCAGCAGCAAACGCACGGCACGGCGTTGGCTGGCCCCCAGTTGGCGCCAATCGGCCAGCAAGGCCAACTCGTCGGGCTTGAGCAACGGAGCACTGGGCCCTGGTTCAAAGAGCTCGGTGCTTTGACCAAAACGCAGCCAGGCCGGACTGACTTGCAACATTTGGGCCAGGCGCAGCAACTTTTCCTGGGTCGGGAACGCTTCGCCATGCAACCACTTGCGACAACTGCTGGGGTGGATTTGCTCCGAAGGGCGCAGGCTCAGATTGAGTTCGCGGGCCAAGGCGGCCGGGCTGGCTTGTCGGCCGCTGCGCAACAGTTCCTCGCGTAATCGGCGAGAGAACTCATGTCTTTGCGCTTCCTTTGAAAATGGCTTGAGGGGTGGCACAAGCACAAAGATAGTGGCGAAGATCAATACTTTCTGTCATGATATGAATTGTCACCAAAAGTCATGCATGAACCATGCCAAGAGAGAATACTCCTCCAGCGAATCTACGATGGTTGGCTTGCCCCGCCACCGAGCGTCAGATCGAGACCTATTGGCAAATCCAAGGGCGTCTGCGCGGAATGGGTTTTGAGCTCGATTTGTGCCCCTGTGGGGCTGAGCCCCCATGGCTATCCTTGGGCCAGGCCTCACCCTGGCGCGGCCTGATGTTGTGGGGCGAAGAGCCGCTGACCATCCGATTGCTTTCGCAAGCCCGCCAGCAATCGGTGTCGGTTTGGATGATTTAAGGTTTATTGTGGCGCAGTCTGCCCGTCAGGCCAGTCGCGAATGTAGGCCTTGAGCATCTTGTTCTCGAAGTTTTGACTGTCGACCACGGCTTTGGCGACATCGTAAAAACTGATTACCCCAAGAATATGGCCGTCTTGCAGCACTGGCATGTAGCGGGCGTGGCGCTCTAGCATCATGCGCCGGACCTCATCCAGGTCGGTATCGGGACCACACACCAGGGGGTCTTTGACCATGGCTGAGCGCACCAGGGCCTGCCCCACACCACCGCCCTCGCGACGCATGATTTGGATCACCTCTCGAAAGGTGAGCATGCCCACCAATGCGCCGTTTTCAAGCACGACCAAGGACCCGATATCGTGATCAGACATGAGGCACACGGCATCGAACAACGCTTGCTCGGGCTGGGCGCTGTAAATGGTGTGGCCTTTGATGCGAAGAATGTCGCTGACTTTCATGCTGCGTCCTGGTGTAAGGGTGGTACACAATATAGCCGAGGAATCTTTCTTGAAGGAAACGACCATGTCAGGTTATGCCGACCCGCACTTTGACACCCTGGCTTTGCATGCTGGGGCCAGCCCAGACCCCAGCACCGGGGCCCGTGCCGTACCGATTCATTTGACGACTTCGTTTGTGTTCGAGTCCAGCGATCATGCGGCTTCGCTGTTCAACCTAGAGCGAGCCGGACATGTGTACAGCCGCATCAGCAACCCGACCAACGCCGTGCTTGAACAGCGGGTGGCCGCGCTAGAGGGGGGGATAGGTGCGATCGCCACTGCCAGCGGACAAGCGGCCCTGCATTTGGCGGTGGCCACGCTGATGGGTGCGGGCTCGCACATCGTGGCTTCGACTGCCTTGTACGGTGGCTCGCAAAATCTGCTGCACTACACCTTGCGCCGCTTCGGCATTGATACTACCTTTGTCAAGCCGGGCGACCTCGACGGTTGGCGGGCAGCGATCCGTCCCAACACCCGCTTGTTGTTTGGTGAATCGGTGGGCAACCCGGGGCTGGATGTGCTGGACATTCCGACGGTGGCCGAGATCGCGCATCAGGCTCGGGTACCTCTGCTGGTGGATTCGACCCTGACTTCCCCGTATTTGATCCAGCCGCTGTCTTTGGGGGCGGACCTGGTGTATCACTCCGCGACCAAATTTTTGAGCGGTCACGGTACAGTGATCGGCGGCGTATTGGTCGACGGCGGCAGCTTTGACTGGGAGGCGGCCGGGCATTTTCCAGAGTTGACGCAGGCATATGACGGATTTCATGGCATGGTGTTTAGCGAAGAATCCACCGTCGGCGCATTTTTGTTGCGCGCCCGTCGCGAGGGTCTGCGCGATTTTGGCGCTTGCATGAGTCCACACACGGCCTGGCTGATTTTGCAGGGCATAGAAACTCTGCCCTTGCGCATGGAAAGACACATGGCCAACACCGAGCGAGTGGTGCAATTTTTAGCCACACACCCGATGGTGTCACGGGTGGGGCACCCACTGATGGAGGATCATCCTTCGCATGCGCTGGCGCAGCGCTTATTGCGCTTTGGGCCGCGAGGGGCGGGCTCGGTGTTTAGCTTTGATATTCAGGGCAGTCGAGACCAAGGGCGTGCCTTCATCGAAGCATTGAAGATATTTAGCCATCTGGCCAATGTGGGCGACTGCCGTTCGCTGGTGATTCACCCGGCCAGCACAACGCACTTTCGGATGAGCGACGAGGCTTTGGCGGGGGCTGGCATCGGCCCTGGGACGATACGCTTGTCGATCGGCTTGGAGGACGCCGACGATCTGATCGAGGATCTCAAGCGCGCGCTCAGAGT
The DNA here is from genome assembly GCA_964390775.1 of uncultured Bordetella sp. Lineage (GTDB taxonomy): Bacteria > Pseudomonadota > Gammaproteobacteria > Burkholderiales > Burkholderiaceae_C > Limnohabitans. Next base: position 20,019 of record CAYMJT010000025.1, on the reverse strand, counting down.
GGCCGAGAAAGCGGGGGCTTGATCATGAACATCGACGTCAAAGGCGCTGCGATCTATGCCTACACTGGCGGGCGGGCCCACGTCAGGGGCCAACCGACCGTGGTTTTTATCCACGGGGTGCTCAACGACCACAGTGTTTGGATTTTGCAAAGCCGTTATTTGGCCCACCACGGCTGGAATGTGCTGGCCATCGACCTGCCTGGTCATGCCAAAAGCGCGGGCGAAGCCCCTGCCAGCGTGGAAGAGGCGGCCCAGTTCGTGGTCGATTTGCTCGACGCGCTCGGGGTGCAACAAGCCGCCCTGGTTGGGCACAGCTGGGGGTCGCTGATCGTGCTCGAGGCGGCGGCTCGACTCAAAGAGCGCATCAGCCATGCTGTGCTGGTCGGCACTGCGTTTCCGATGAAGGTGACCCCCGTGTTGATCGAGACCAGCCTGAATGAACCGGATAAGGCGATCAAAATGATCAATATTTTTTCGCGCGCCACGCTCAATGCGCCACCCTCCGCTTTGGGACCAGGCACCTGGGTGTATGGCGCCCATACGGCGCTGAACCGTCGCGTGCTGCGCTCCAACCCGAAAGTGAATGTGTTTCATCGCGGTTTTGTCGCTTGCGACCAATACCAGGGCGGCTTGAAAGCCATGGCCGAATTGAGCTGTCCGGTGCTGTTCGTGCTGGGTGCGCAAGACCAGATGACGCCGCCGAAAGCGGCACAGTCCCTGATTAAGGCGGCGCATGAACACGGTGTGCGCCATGAGGTGGTGACGGTGCCCATGGGCCACCATCAGATGAATGAGTCGCCAGAAGAAACGTTGGCAGCGATCAAGGGGTTTCTTTGGAAATATGCCAAATGACTCATTCAAATCAATCTGCAGGTGTCCCGCGACGAACGATTGCGAACGGGCTCGAATCCATCCGGGTAGAAAACTTTTTCTACGTCAACATTAACAACTGCGCGGCCACAGCAATAGCAATGACTTCGGGCTGTTTGCCGGGGATACCAGCGATGCCGATGGGACAGGTGATGCGGGCGAGCTCGTCGTCACCGAAGCCACGCTCCGCCAAGCGATGCCGAAAGGTGGCCCATTTGGTGGCGCTACCGATCAGGCCCACATAGGGCAAGTCATTTCGTTGCCGCAGCCGCCGTAGACAGGCGGCCACAATGTCGAGGTCTTCGGCGTGACTAAAGCTCATGATGAGCACTGCCGTACCAGGTTCAAGGTCAGCCACAGCGTCATGCACCGGCTCGCAGTGTTCAGCTTCGGTGTTAGCGGGCAATGGATCGGGAAAAATTTCATTGCGGCTGTCGATCCAGCGCAGTCGATAGGGCAAGGTGGCCATGGCCTGCACGATGGCTCGCCCGACATGACCGCCACCAAATAGGGCCAGGGGTTTGCCACTGGGCTGGAGCAAAGGCGCGACATCGGGGTGAGTGGCGTCGACCTTTTGAAACTGCAAATGCACCACGCCGCCACAACATTGACCCAGCGACGGACCCAGGGCGTAGCGCACGGTCAGGGGCTGGTCGGGGCTGCCACTTTGCCTGGATAGTGGGTTGGTGCTGGCCTGTGCGGCCAGCAGTTCGCGCGCTTGGGCGATGGCCTGAAATTCGAGGTGACCGCCGCCGATGGTGTTGATGACCTCGGTGGCGCTGACCGCCATCCAGGCGCCCTCTTCGCGCGGTCCCGAGCCTTGCACCCGCTGTACCTTGACCAGAGTGACGGGTCCCTGAGACAGGGCTCGGCGCAGGGAAGCAAGGACGGTGGTCAATTGGCGCGCTTGGCCTTGGCGCGCTCGCAGGCCATGAGAATGCGCTCGGGCGTGGCAGGTGCATCCAGACTGACGACCCCTTGGTGGTCGCCCGCAGCGCCCACGGCGTCACGCAGAGCAAAGAAGCTGGACAAGGCCAGCATCAGCGGTGGCTCACCGGTCGCTTTGGATCGGAACGGGGTCGGCTTGTTATTCTGGTTGGCAAACAAGCTGACGTTGAAATGCTCGGGCACGTCACCTGCCACGGGGATCTTGTAGGTGCTGGGACCGTGGGTGAGCAGCTTGCCGTTTTTGTCCCAGATGCACTCTTCCATGGTGAGCCAACCCATGCCCTGGATGTATGCGCCCTCGATTTGGCCCCGGTCGATGGCGGGGTTGATGCTCTGGCCGACATCGTGCACGATGTCCACACCCTTTAACCACCACTCGCCAGTTCGGGTGTCGATTTCCACTTCTGATACGGCAGCACCGTAGCAGTAGTAGTAGAACGCACGGCCATTGAGCGTGGTGAAGTCGTACTTGATTTCGGGGGTCATGTAAAAACCGGTGACCGACAAACCCACCCGATCGAGCCAAGCTTGTTGGGTCAGGTCAGCCCAGCCCACAGACTTGCCGCCACCGTGGGCGGCGTTATCGGCAAAGGTGACCGCCTCGGCATCGCAGCCGAGCAGGCGGGCGGCGACAGGCTTGAGGCGCTCGCG
>CAYMJT010000025.1:0-17540 GCA_964390775.1 uncultured Bordetella sp. | reverse complement strand
CATTTGGGCGGTGGCGTTCATGATCGCCGCGCCATTGATGTCGGCACCGCTGGAGGCCGAGGTGGCGGAGGCGTTGGGGACTTTTTGCGAGTCGGTGGCGGTGACACGCACCTTGTCGACGCTGATGCCCAAACCGTCGGCGCAGACCTGGGCCATCTTGGTGTTGAGGCCCTGGCCCATTTCGGTGCCGCCATGGTTGACGCTGACCGAACCGTCCATATAGATCACCAACAGGGCACCTCCTTGGTTGAGGTGGGTGGCCGTGAAGCTGATGCCAAATTTGAGCGGCACCAAGGCCAGTCCGCGTTTGCGTTGGGTGTGGACGGCGTTAAAGGCATTGATTTGCTGGCGTCGCTGGGCGTAGTTGGCTTCAGCCTCGACTTGCGCCATGACCTTGTCACCCACCCAGTCTTCGATCAACTGGTTGTACTGGGTGGTCATGGTGTCGGGCGTGCCGCTGATGGACGGATCCTGGTAGAGGTTGAGCTTGCGAATCTCGAGCGGGTCTTTACCCAGCGTGTCGGCGATGTCTTCGATCACGCTCTCGATGCCAAACATGCCCTGGGGTCCACCAAAACCACGGAAGGCGGTGGCACTTTGGGTATGGGTTTTACAACGGTGGCTGATCAGTTTGAGCGCCGGTATGTGGTAGCAATTGTCGATGTGCAGACAAGCGCGGTCATTGACCGGGCCCGAGTAGTCGGTGCTGTAACCGCAACGCGACATGAGAGTGATGTCGGCCCCCAAGATGCGGCCCTGTTGATCGAAGCCGACTTCGTAGTCGATGCGAAAGTCGTGCCGCTTGCCTGTGATGGTCATGTCGTCGTCGCGGTTGACGCGCAACTTGACCGGTCGCTTGAGCTTGAAGGCGGCCAAGGCGGCGCTTTGGCTGAAGATGCTGGCGTTGCCCTCTTTGCCGCCAAAACCACCGCCCATGCGGCGACAGATGACTTCGACGTCGCTGGTGCTGAGGTTGAGTGCAGCAGCGGCCTCGCGCTGGTTGCCGTCGGGGTGCTGGGTCGAGCAGTAAAGGGTCAGCTGGCCGTCTTCGCGCGGCACGGCGTAGGTGATCTGGCCTTCGAGGTAAAACTGTTCTTGCTGGCCCGTGCGTACGCTGCCCTTGACACGGTGCGGTGCGCTGGCGATGGCGGCCCTGGCGTCGCCACGCTGGATGCCCTTGGGCGGCATGATGAAGCTTTGGGCCGCCATGGCTTCTTCGATGGTGAGGATGGCGGGTAAAGCCTTGACTTGCACCTCAGCACGGGCAGCAGCTTCGCGGGCATAGAGCATTTCGCGCGCCACCACCACGGCAACGGCCTGGCCGACAAACTCGACCTTGCCCGCCGCCAAAAACGGGTCGTCGTGCAGGATCGGGCCGCAGTTGTTCTCACCCGGAATGTCGCGTGCGGTGTAGACGGCCACGACACCGTGCATGGCCAAGATGGCAGCACGGTCTATGCCTTCGCCGATCAGCTCGCCATGGGCCACGGGGGACTTGATGATGGCGGCATACAAGGTGCCCGCGAGTTCAGGCAGATCGTCGGTGTAGGCCGCCTCGCCCGTCACGTGCAGATGGGCCGACTCGTGGACGAGCTCGGACCCTTGTTGCAAGCCCGAGGTGGGCAGGAGGTTCTTGACGTCGATGGGTGCGTTCATGATCAGGCCTCCTGGGTGGCGGGTTGTGCGATGAAGTCGAGCACCAGGTTGCGGGCGACCAGTGAGCGATAGGCCCAGGTGGCACGCAAACCGTCGCGGGCCGTGAAACTGGCGCCGATGGCGGCGTCGAGTTCGGCGGCCTGCACTTGCTCGGGGGCTTTGCCCTGCAACACCGCTTCCAGTTTGGGGGCGCGACACGGCGATGGGGCCAGCCCGTTATAGGCCAGGCGCACATCGGCCAGATTGCCAGCTTGCAAACGATAAGACATGGCAGCACAAGTGGCCGAGATGTCTTGCTCAAACCGCTTGGACACTTTGTGGGCTCGAAACACCTGGCCCGGCTGGGGTTTGGGCAAATCAATGGCCTCGATGAACTCGCCGGCTTGCAAGATGTTTTTCTTTTGCCCGGTGTAAAACTGATCGAGGGCGACTTGGCGGGTTTTGTCGCCACGACGCAGCAACAAGGTGGCACTCAAAGCCATCAGGCAAGGCATGGAATCGCCAATCGGTGAGCCGTTGGCGATGTTGCCCGCCAGCGTCGCAGTCGAGCGGATCGGCGGCGAGCCAAAGCGTCGCAAGACTTCGGCGAAGTCGGGGTAGGCATCTCGAACCAGTTCGAGCACCGCTTCGAGCGACACCATGGCTCCGATGCGCCAGGCTTTGGGGCTGTCATTGACCACGCACAACTCGGTGACATTGCCTAAATACATGATGTGTTCGGGGCGGGTGAACTGCTTGTTGACCTGCAAACCAATCTCGGTGCTGCCCGCGAGCAGAGTGGTTTGGGGGTGCTTGAGCAGGTAGTCGGCGACCTCGGCCACAGTGGCCGGCGAGACGAACTCATTGCCCTTGCGGGTGCGCAACACAGGTTGCACCAGAATTTCGCCATCGAGGGTGACGGTGGGGGTTTTGGCGCGGGCGATTTCTTGCAACAGCGGGAGATCGGCGCTGTCTTGCAACTTGAGGCGATTTTTGTGCTGGCAAGCTTTTTGGGCCGAATCAATGATGGGTTTGTACCCCGTGCAGCGGCACAGATTGCCACTGAGCGAATCGGTGATTTGCAAGCGGCTGGGGGCATCGTTCTTTTGCACTAAATTGACCAGGCTCATGACGATGCCAGGGGTACAAAACCCGCATTGCGAGCCATGGCAAGCAATCATCTCTTGTTGCACCGGGTGCAGGCTGCCGTCGGGGTTCTTGAGGCTCTCGACGGTTTTGACCGATTTGCCGTCTAGGCTGGGTAGCAACTGGATGCAACTGTTGACGGCCCGGTATTCAATGGCGTCGCCGTTGGCATTGAGCTCACCAACCATGACCACACAAGCGCCGCAATCGCCCTCGGCGCAGCCTTCTTTGGTGCCGGTGCGGTGCAGGGTTTCACGCAAATAATCCAGTACGGTGGTGGTGCGACGAACGCCGACGGCTTCGACAATGCGGCCATCGAGGACAAAACGCACGGTGTTGGTGACTTGGCTCATGAAAAAAATCGGTTGGGGCGCACCGCCAGGGCCAATGCGCGAGTCAGGGAAAGAATGCTTGGATTTTAGAGAATTGGCCTGCGCGCGGACAGAAATATTTCAAGACCCCCGGTAGGTGGAATAGCTCCAGGGACTGACCAGCAAAGGGACATGGTAGTGCTGGTCGACTTGGGCGATGCCAAAGTCCAGTGGCACCCGGTCTAAAAAGGCGGGTTCGGGCAGGCTGACACCTTTGGCGCGGAAATAGTCCCGCACGTCGAACACCAGACGGTAAGTGCCCGCTCGCAGGCTGGCGTTGTCGTACAAAGGGCCATCGGGGTTGCGGCCATCGGCATTGAGGGTGAATTGCCGCACCAAGGTGGCTTGATCGCCTTGGGTCTGATAGAGCGAGACCCGCATGCCAGCGGCCGGACAGCCGTGCATGGTGTCGAGAACGTGCGTGCTGAGTCCCATCAAAAGCTCCTTGTCTTGGCAACTGAAAGTGTATACAATTTTTGAGACCTCTGCCAGATCTTGGCCTCACCCAATGGAAGGATCCCGAAATGGGCAAGAAGGATGACTCCACCCCGACCCGCACGATTGTCGATGCATTGACCCGCGCCATCGTCGAGCACCGCCTGCACCCGGGAACCAAATTGGCCGAGCAAAAGCTGGCCGATCATTTTGGGGTATCACGCACGCTGGTGCGGCAGGCTCTGTTTCAGTTGGTGCAAAAGCGACTGATTCGGATGGAGCCAGCCCGTGGTGCCTTTGTGGCCACCCCGTCGGCCGAGGAAGCGCGTCAGGTCTTTGCCACCCGTCGGATGTTGGAGTTGGAGATGACGCGCAACATGGTGCGCCAGCGTTCCCCGCAGCGGATTGCAGCCCTGCAAGCGCATGTGGCGCAAGAGCGTGAGGCCGTGCGGCGTGGTGATGTGGCAGGACGCACCGAATTGTTGGGCGATTTCCATGTGCACATGGCGCACATGCTGGGCAATCAGGTGCTGGCGCAAATTTTGAGCGAGCTGATTTCGCGCTGCGCCTTGATCACGCTGATGTATCAAAGCAGTCGGGCCGCCGAGCACTCGACCGACGAGCATGTGGACCTGATCGAGGCCATCGAGGCGGGCGATGAGGCCTTGGCCGTGCGACTGATGGATGAACACCTGAGCCACGTAGAGAGCAGCCTGACGCTGGACCGCAAAGTCCCATCGAACGACATCTCGATGGCCCTGGCCTGATGCCCTTAGCCCCGAGCACAACACCATGAGCACTTACGACAGTACCCTACCCTACCCGCGCGACCTCAAAGGTTATGGCCCAGACGTCCCACACGCCCGCTGGCCACAGGGCGCACGCATTGCGGTGCAATTTGTTTTGAATTATGAAGAAGGCGGCGAAAACGCGGTGCTGCACGGTGACCCGGCGAGCGAACAATTTTTGAGCGAGATGTTCAACCCCGCCGCTTTCGAGGCCCGCCACATCAGCATGGAGGGCATTTACGAATATGGCTCACGCGCTGGGGTGTGGCGCATCCTGCGCGAGTTTGAACAAAGAGGGCTGCATTTGACGGTATTTGGCATCGCCACAGCCCTACAGCGCTACCCGGAAATGGCCGCCGCACTCAAATCCCTGGGGCATGACCTGTGTTGCCATGGCCTGAAGTGGATCCATTATCAAAACGTGGACGAGGCCACCGAGCGCGCCCACATGGCCGAAGCGATGGCCATGCTCACCGAACTGTGGGGCGAGCGTCCGCTGGGCTGGTACACCGGACGCGATAGCCCCAACACGCGCCGACTGGTGGCCGACTTTGGGGGCTTTGCTTACGACAGCGACTACTACGGCGATGACTTGCCGTTCTGGATGAAGGTGCGTAAAACCGACGGCACGGTGGTGCCGCAGCTGATCGTGCCCTACACCCTCGATTGCAACGACATGCGCTTTGCCTTGCCGCAGGGGTACTCGCACGCCGATCCATTCTTTCAATACATGAAAGACACCTTTGACGCCCTGTATGCCGAAGGCGACCCTCAGGGTCTGAACCGACCCAAGATGATGAGCATCGGCATGCATTGCCGCTTGTTGGGTCGCCCTGGACGGATCACGGCCTTGCAGCGCTTTTTGGACCACATCGGCTCGCACCCCGACGTTTGGGTGGCGCGTCGCATCGATGTGGCACGGCATTGGCAAGCCACCCACCCCTTTGCAGGCTGAAAGCGAGCACCGACATGGCCTTGACTTTGGCTCAACTGAATGCGGCCCCGCCGGAAGAGGCCGCGCGCCTGCTGGCTGGACTGTACGAACATTCCGACTGGATTGCGCAAGCGGCCTTGGCGCGGCGACCTTTCGTGTCGCTGGCGCAACTCAAGCACATCATGGCGCAGGTGTTGCAAGAAGCGGGACGCGAGGCACAGCTGGCCTTGATCAGGGCCCACCCGGAGTTGGCGGGCAAGGCCATGGTCAGCAAAACACTGACCGCCGAATCGACCCACGAGCAAACCAAGGCTGGGCTGACCGATTGCACCCCGGACGAATTTGAGCGCCTCCAGCGACTGAATGCCGATTACAAAGCCAAGTTCGGCTGGCCCTTTATTTTGGCGGTGCGGGGCCCGCGCGGGGTGGGACTGAACAAGGCCCAAATCATCGCGGCCTTCGAGCGCAGACTGCACCACCACCCAGAGGTCGAGTTGCAAGAGTGCTTGCGCCACATTCACCGCATCGTGGAGATACGACTGCAGGACAAATTCGACCAGCAGCCGAGCCTGGGGCATCTGGTTTGGGATTGGCAGGAAGAGCTCGCGCAGTTCAGTGAACCAGGGTATGCCGAGCGCGGGCAATTGACGGTGACTTATTTGAGCGATGCACACCGCGCTTGCGCCCAAAGTATTGCCCACCAGATGCAAGCGTGCGGCTTTGACGAAGTCGAGATTGACGCAGTCGGCAATGTGGTCGGGCGCTATTTTCCTGCTGGCGGAGCCGATGCAGCGCGCTACCTGCTGACCGGCAGCCACTATGACACCGTGCGCAATGGCGGCAAATACGATGGCCGACTGGGGATTTTTGTGCCCATGGCCTGTGTGCGCGAATTGCACCAGTCTGGACGCCGTTTACGCCATGGCATTGAGGTGGTGGCTTTTGCCGAAGAGGAAGGCCAGCGCTACAAGGCCACTTTTTTGGCCTCGGGGGCCTTGATCGGCGACTTCAAAACCGAGTGGTTGGCGCAGAAAGACGCCGACGGCATCAGCATGCGCGAGGCGATGGAGCGTGCCGGACTGTGTGTGGCCGATATTGCCAAAATTCGGCGTGACCCCAAACGCTATTTGGGTTTTGTTGAAGTCCACATCGAGCAAGGCCCGGTGCTCAATGAACTGAATCTGCCGCTGGGTGTGGTGACTTCGATCAATGGCAGCGTGCGCTATCTGGCCGAGGTGATCGGCACCGCCAGCCATGCGGGCACCACCCCAATGCAGCGACGCCGTGACGCGGCTTGCGCGGTGGCCGAATTGGCTCTGTACATGGAGCGGCGCGCCGCCCTCGATGGGGACAGTGTGGCCACCATCGGCCAGTGGCAAGTGCCCAACGGGTCGATCAATGTGGTGCCTGGACGTTGTGCCTTTAGTCTGGATATGCGCGCGCCCAACGATGCCCAGCGCGATGCCCTGGCCCGCGATGTACTCCACGAACTGGAAGCCATTTGTCAGCGACGCGGGGTGCGTTTCACTCTGGAAGAAACGCTGCGCGCGGCCGCTGCGCCCAGCGCCCCCGAGTGGCAAAGCCGTTGGGAACACGCATTGCAAGCCTTGGGGCTTTCTGTGTTCAAGTTACCCAGCGGTGCGGGGCACGATGCCATGAAGCTGCACGAGATCATGCCGCAAGCGATGTTGTTCGTGCGCGGCGAAAACGGTGGTATCAGCCACAACCCGCTTGAATCGACCACCAGCGATGACATGCAACTGGCGGTCGAGGCCTTTGCCCATGTCTTGCACCAATTGGAGGGTGAAGCCCCATGAGTCCATCGACCCCTTACGAACAACTCGACGCCTGGGTCGATCAACATTTCGAAGAGCAAGTCCGCCTCTTGCAAGAGCTGGTTCGGGTGCCCACCGACACGCCCCCAGGGAACAATGCGCCGCACGCCGAGCGCACCGCCGAACTGTTGGCGCAATTTGGCTTTGTCGCTGAAAAGCACCCAGTGCCCGAACACATCGTGCGCGAGCACGGCCTGCAAAGCATCACCAACCTGATCGTGCGCCGGCCTTATGGCGCGGGGGGGCGCACCATCGCCCTGAATGCCCATGGCGATGTGGTGCCACCCGGCGAGGGCTGGACCCATGACCCCTATGGCGGCGAAGTGGTCGACGGCAAGATGTATGGCCGGGCAACGGCGGTCAGCAAGTGTGACTTCACCACCTTTGCCTTTGCGGTGCGGGCACTGGAAGCAGTGGCGCGACCCCAGCAGGGGCAGATCGAGTTGCACTTTACTTATGACGAAGAGTTTGGTGGCGACCTGGGCCCGGGTTGGCTGCTCTCCAAGGGTTTGACCCACCCCGATCTGATGGTGGCGGCGGGGTTCTCTTACCAGGTGGTGACTGCCCACAACGGCTGTCTGCAACTCGAGGTCACGGTGCAAGGCGAGATGGCGCATGCCGCGATTCCCGACAGTGGCACCGACGCATTGCAAGGGGCCACCCATATTTTGAATGCCTTGTATGCGCTCAACGCCCAGTACCTGAACGTGAAGTCCAAGGTCGAAGGCATCACCCACCCGTACCTGAACGTGGGCCAAATCAGCGGTGGTACCAACACCAATGTCGTGCCGGGCAAGGTGGTGTTCAAACTTGATCGACGCATGATCCCAGAGGAGAACCCGGCCCAGGTCGAGGCCGACCTGAGGCAGACCATCGCCCAGGCGGCGGCATCATTCCAGCCACCCCGTGGCGGCTCGGGCTTGCAGGTCGAAGTGCGGCGTATTTTGCTGGCCAATGCGATGGTGCCCTTGCCCGGCAACCAACCCTTGGTCGAGGCCATTCAACGCCATGGCCTAGCCTGCTTTGGTGAGCCCATCGCTGCCTTGGGTACACCGCTTTATACCGATGTACGCCTTTATGTGGAGCGGGGCATTGCGGGGGTTATTTATGGGGCCGGCCCGCGAACCGTCCTGGAGAGCCATGCCAAACGCGCGGACGAGCGCCTGGACTTGCAGGACCTGCGACGCGCTACCCAGGTGATGGCCCGGGCCCTGTTCGATTTGTTGCACTAAACCAACGAGACCCTTGCGGGCTGGCCGTGCAAAGCCCCCCTTAAGCCCCGCTCAAAGTCCCCTTCACTGCCCTGTCTGAGCCAGTGAACTACCCTGCCCGAGCGAGTTCGGGCCGTGCCGGTTCACTCAGAACAACCCCACTCAAGCCGTGGCCAGGGTAGCGCCGCGTCATTTTCGTGCTACCTAATGTTTAGTTTTCTTTGTCAATTAATTATTTGATGCCTATAATTAATTCAATTGTCGCTATTTTGTATGCACTGGACACAAGGCACCATGAAACTCGCCCTCAGGCTCATCTGTTGCGCCACTTTGCTGAGCATGGCTTGGCATGCACAGGCTCAAAGCATTCCTGATCTATTGCCACTCGAGCAGGTGCCAGACAACTCATGGACTGCGCAGCCCTCGACCCCGGCCGTGCCAGGCACAGGCCAAGCCCTGGCCAGGGCCAGTGAAGTGGCACGGGCACAGCCCGAGGTGTTCGAGATCAGGCCCCAAGATATCCATTTGCGCGGTGTCATCCAGCGTTGGGCACGCGAGACGGGTTGGGTGTTCGAGGCCCAGCATTGGACCTTGCAGCGCGACATCCCCCTGGCTGGGCGCGCTGCGTTCGAGAGCAACGATTTCCGGATGGCGGTGCGCTGGCTGATGCGCTCGACCCTGCAGACCGACTTGCCCGCCCAAGGCTGTTTTTATAGCAATCACGTGGTTCGCGTCATCAGCTTGCAAGAGAGCTGTGCGCGCAACCTCAGTCAGGAATGAGTCCGATGAAGTGGTTCATTAAACCCCAACGCCACCTCTTGCTGGGGGTGCTTGGTCTGAGCCTGTTGGGTTTGATCGGTTGCGCCAGCACACCGAGCGACATTTCAGAACAAGATAGCAACCAAAAAGAAAACGAGGTTTTGGCTGCGCAGATCAACAAGCATCGACAGTTGATTTTGTCGGCGTATGAGAAAAAACAAGACGTTGACGAGCCCTGGCTGGCCGGTAACTCGGTCCCTCTGCCCAAGGAGGTGCGCCTGCCCAAGATCATGCTGACCCGCTTCAATTTGAAGCAAAACAGCGCTGATGTGCTGGGCGATATGCCCGTCACCCTGGTCACGCCCGAGTGCAACCCGAAGGAATTTACCCTCAAGCGCTTTGCCTTGTGCATCACCGCCCTGGTCGGTGTGCCCGTGTATGTGCGCCCCGATGCCATGTTACCCATCGCTCAGTTCACCACCCGACGCAGTGGCGGTGCGGCGGCGGCCCCCGTGCCAACCAGCAACAAACCCGAGTTGATGACGGTGGTGCCGGTGGACATCACGCTCAATCGCTTGCTGGAGTTGGCCAACTCGACCTGGGACGTACGGCACCGCCTGATGGACGACGGCAGCATCGAGATCTATCGCCTCGAAACCCGGGTATTGAGACTGAAGGCGCTGGCCCAAAAAAATCCGGCCAGTGTTCGCATGTCCAGCGGCTTTAACCAAGAGTCGGTGGTGAGCATCGACAGCACTTCGACCGACGCTTTGGCCGATATGAAGCAGTCCTTGTTGAGCCTGGGCACGATGGCCGGCTCGGTGGACATCAACCTCAATACCAAAGCCGCGCTGGTGACCGACACCCCCGAGGCGATCGCCCGCATGGAAGCGTTCATCGAACAAGAGAACAAACGGTTGACACGACGCATTTCGATGGTGATAGACCAGATTTTTGTCACCAACGAAACGAAACGCGAAATCTCGATCGATTGGCAACTGATCGCCACCCGGCTGGGAAGGCAGATCAATCTGAACGCGCCCACCTCGGTGGCCACCGACATCGCGGCGCGCGGGTCTTTGTTGACCACGCCGGGCGGCAAAAACCCGACCACCGCCAGCAGCCAGGTGGTGTTGCAAGCGCTGGCCGAGCAGGGATTTACGGTGACGCGGCGCTCGTTCCCGATCAGCGCGCTCAATGGCAGCACGGTCAGCATCGGCTTGCCGACCATATTTGACTATGTGCAGTCGGTTCAAAGCAACACCGTATCGACCACGGCGGGGGGCACATTCTCGGCGCCGACCATCGTGCAGCGGGAAGATCGTTTTGGCGTTTTTTTGAATTGCACGCTGGAAGCCCAGGACAGCGGCGAGATCCTGGCTTCGATCTCGCTGTCTGATCGCAGTGGCACCTTGTCGCCCTACACCGTGTCGGTGGCGGGCAATAGCAACACCATTCAGCAGCGGCACATCACCGAAGCCACCATGATCAACCGCACCGTCTTGCGCACAGGGGTGACGCAATTGGTCGGGGGGCTGGAGGAAGCGGCGCGCGACAGCGTGGAGCGACGCATCAGCCCTGACGCACCCATCGTGCTGGGTGGCTCGGATGCGAAAAACCAGACCGGGCGACGCATCATTTTGTTGGTCACGGCCTTTGCCGAGGACGGGATATGAACACCGAAGCCACGCCGACCCCAACCCCTGCGGGGCGGGGCCTGCGTGGGCTGTTCGAGGTGCGCTGGCTGACCCAGCTCAATGAGCAACCGTGGGTGCGGCGCCTGCGGGCCCGACTGAACCCGCCCAAGAGCGATCGCATTGCCGAGATCAGCCTGATCAGCTTCGGCAACAAAACCTTGGCGGTGGGGCTGGAGTGGAAGAGCATCATCGCGGCTGGCCCCAAGGCCGGACGCCAAATTGCCAGCAAAAGCGACGCCAGCCACATGATCGAGTATTTGGGTCAGTGCGTGGGCTTGGGCCGCATGGAATCATCCAACAACAAAGTCCTGCCCGTGGCCCTGGCGGTGTTGGTCATGCGCTTGTTGCAGACCGATCGTTCGTCGGTGCTCTTGCATTTGCCCGAGCAATCCAAGGTCTGGGCCCTGGCTGTCAACCACCGCCGCCCGTATGGGGCGGAAGCCTTGCTGAATTACGACGAGGTGGGTTCGTGGCTGGATCAAAATGCGGCCCAGTTCGTCCACATCCACTCGGATTTGTCCAGTGATGATCTGCAAGCTTATTACCCGCCTGAACACATCTACCCGCTGACGCTGGAGCAAGCCCTGAAGTCGCAGGTGTTTCGGGCCGACCAATTGGTGTCGCTGCGCCGCCTCAGCCCTGCCCAGTTGATGCGCCAGTACCCGACCCTGAAATGGGTCAGCGCGGCCCTGTTGTTATGGGTAGGGGCCGAATACGGCTTGGACGAGTACCGGGCGATTTTGGCCGAGCGCATCGAAATACAGCGCCGACTGCTGATTGAAAAAGAATCCCCCAGCCTGTTGTGGGACCGACAGATCAAGGGCCTGCTCGAACGATTGCCAGCTCCCGACGCCGACAGCATGGCCGAGATGTTGCGCACCCTGCACGAGTTGCCCGTGTGGATGCATGGTTGGCGCTTGAACAAATTGAGCTGTACCGAGCAGTCGAGCAGCGACAAAAGTTCGCCCTATCTGGCACGTGTGGCGGTGGCGACCCAGGCTCAAAGCTGGATGTGCAAGGCCGATTATGCTGTTGACCCACAAAATCCCGCACCCGCCACATTCGAGCAATTGAACGCCGAGTTGCCCGAGCGTTATCAGGTCCGCTGGCTGCCCTTGAAAAACTTTGAACTGAGCTGGGCACACCCGCGCAAGGTCCAAGCCCTGACCGCCCAAGACCTGGAAAGCAGTCGCGAAATCACCCTGACATTGGGCAGTCTCTTGCAACAACTGTCGTCGACTTATCGGGTGACGGCCGATTTGAAGTGGGCTGCCTTGCCGATGCCGACGGTGCGCCGCAGTGACGGCTCGGATGCCCCCAAGCCCAAGGACACCCGCTTGCCCGTGGTCAGCCCCGTGAGCGTGAGTGGCGCGCTGTCGCAATTGAGCGAGTTGTTGCAGACCCTGCCCGCCGACTGGCGTCAATTGGAGATGAGTTTCAGCCCGGCCAACACCGCGCCGGACAAAAAAACGCCCTGGTTGGGTACCCCCATGCCGCAGGCCGAATTCACACTGAAAGGGGCGCTGTATGCCAGCGAATGATGCCCTGATGCGCGCGATCGGCGCCCTATGTGGTTTGGCCTGGCTGACCCCCTGGGCCAGTCTGGCGCAAAGCCAGGGGGTGTTGCGCCTGGAGTCCTTGCTCAAGCCAGGACTCGCCAGCGCTCAGACAGCGGGATTGGCGGCGACACCCAACCCCAATCTGGCGAATTCGGGTTCGACCTCGAATACCTTGGACCCAGCCAGCAGCAAGGCCATGGGCACTGAGTTGTTGGCGGTCTATGGTGCGGGGACACAACTGCGGGTGGATGTGCGTCACCATGATCAAACGCTGAGGGCGCTGGTCGTCGGCCAAGACAGCGAGGTCGGGCGACTGATCGAGATTGATGGGCTGTGCGCGGTGTTTCAAGCCCCTGGACGCGCCAGGCCCAAGCAGCGCCACTGCCTGGACGCCAGTGCCCTGGTAGCACCACCGCCCAGCCTAGAGAACAGCACCGCTGAATGGGCGGCGCCCAGTGGCAACAGCAGCTCGGTGCCCAGCATAGCGACCCTGAATGTGCCCTTGAACGTACCACTGAGCGGATTGAGCGATGCCCCGGCCGTGCAGGGCACGCCCGTGCAGACCTTGCCGGTGGTGTCGGCCCCAGTGGCGACCAGCGGCAACGCATTGGCTGCGCCTAACCCCACCCCCCCTGTGCAGGGGCGTTGAATCATGAACCTGCCCCTGCCCCAATCCCAGCAGCCAGGCCAGGGTGAAACCGTGGCTGCCCCGAAACCGGGGGCGCCCGTGATCGGATTGCGTCCTCGTGTGGCCGTCAACCCCCGTGGCGAGAACGTGGGCGCGCAAGCCCATGCCCCCTCAGGGCCTGGGGGCTGGCTCCAAACCGGCCAAGGGCCCAGGCCAGCGGCCTTGGCCCAGTTGCGGGTCAGCCCAGATCAGGTCAAAGGGCTGGAGGACCTGGTCGAGCGGGTCAGCTTTAGCGAGTGTTTGAACGACAAAGTCGGCCTGGCGCACTATTTGTCGTATGTCGTGGCCGTGGTCTCGCTGGACCCCGACAAGCACCATTGCGGTTTGTTGCTGGCGCCAACGGTGATGGAAGAGGACCTGGTGGCCATCACCCAGTTGCTGCCCAAATCGGGTTGGACCCTGGCCGAGAGCGATAACGCCTGGTGGGTCGAGCCCAACTTATTGGTCTCGGTGGCGCAGGGTCACGTGCGCAATAACCGGATCGAACAAATTCGCTCGATGGTCAAAGACCAGAGCAAGGCCGCGCTGTGGAACACGTTTTTGAACATTGTTCAATGGGGTTTTGACAACCACGCCAACGACATCGACTTTGTGCTGCGGGTGGAAGAGGCCATGTCTTGTGTGGCCTTCAAAATCGACGGCCTGTACCTCTACCCCGAGCGCTGGCGCATGCCCACCCGCACCCTGATGCAGGCGCTGGGCATTGCTTATCAGTACGGTGACGGTGGCAATGACCCCACCTTCAACCCCAATATCGAGCAGCAATGCCTGATCGATGTGGAACTCTCGAACCAGGAACGGGGGCGTTTGCGTTGGTCGGGCATGCGCATCGACGGAGGCTGCATCGTGACCACGCGTTTGCAGAAGTTGTCCTCGGTGTCGCAGATCAAGACGCTGGAGTCGGCCGGGTATTTGCCAGCGCAGATCGAGTTGTTTGAAAACGCCTTGCACAACCACGGCGGCATGTTGGTGCTCTCTGGCACGGTGGGCACTGGCAAGAGCCTGACCTTGTCGGTGCTGATGGCGATGTTGCCCAAAGACCGCAAGATCATTTCGCTGGAAGACCCGGTGGAGTTTGTCATTTCGAATGTGCACCAACGCACGGTGGTGCGCGACATGCTCTCGCAAGACGATCGTGACTTTGCAGCGGCGGTGCGCGCCTTGTTGCGCAGCGCCCTTGATGGGCTGCTGTTTGGCGAGGTGCGCGACATTCCGGCCGGCAAGGTGGTGCGGGCGGTGCTGGAGTCGGGACACGATATTTACACCACGGTGCACGCCCGCGATGCGCTGGGCATATTTGCCCGCCTGAGCTCGCCCGAAATCAATATCCCGCTGGAGGTGTTGGCGGCGCCCGGCAGCGTCAAGCTGTGCGTCAATCAGGCGCTGATCCCGCGCTTGTGCCCCCACTGCGCCCTGGATGCCGAAGCGGCTCACATCGACTCGGACTACCTGAAGTTATTTGGTCGTTTGTTTGATGTCAGCCCGGGTCAACTGCGATTCCGCAACCCCCAGGGATGCCCGACTTGCGTGAACAAAGACCTGAGTCAGTTCAATGGCTATATCGGGCGCAGCGTGGCGGCCGAGATGCTGGTGCCCGATTTTGAGTTGGCGCAGCAGGTCATGAAGGGAAACCGATTTGAGCAGGCGCAGTGGTGGAAAGACCAATCGGATGGTCGCATCGACACCTTGAACCTGGCGGGCAAATCGACCATGGAGGTGGCACTGACCAAGGCCTGTATGGGTTGGCACGATGTGCGCGACATCGAGCACCGCTTCACCAGTTTTGAGCACCTGCGCTGGCTGAAAGACAAACCGTCGGCACCGCGCGGACGTTATGTGTCTGGGGGTGGCCTATGAACAGCTTGACCCTGGTGCAACGGCTGGCCTGTTGGCAGTTCAGGTCGCAGCGGGCGACCTATTATGAAGACTTGGCGATGCTGATCGACTCGAGCCATATGCGCTTGCTCGATGTGTTCAGGCAAGATGGTTTGCGCTTTGGCAACGCCCCCAGGGGTGAGTTGTCGCGGCTGTGGGAAGAGCGATTTATTGTCTATGGGGCCGATCTGGCCAGCGCCTGGGCCGGCACCCTGCCCGATCTGGAGGTGGCGGTATTGCGGGTGCAGTCCAACACCGGGGACAAGGCGATCTCGAACACCTTGCGCGAACTGGCGGCCATGGCGCGTTTGTCCGAGCGCATCGTGCAGCAGGTGATTGCCACGCTGCTGGTCGGCGTGATCACCGTGACGCTCGCGACTGGCATGGTGTTGGTGATGGTGCCGTGGACGGTGGGGGTGATCCGCGAGTCGCTGGACATACCATTTGAATACTGGGGGCCCGTGGGCAAGTTTTTGGCCTCGGTGGGGATGTGGGCCGAGCATTGGCGGCTGTACATCGTGCTGGCTCTGGTGATGGGCCTGGTGGGTTTGTCGCGTTTGCAGCAATGGACCGGGCCCTGGCGAGCCTGGTGCGACGAGCGCCTGATTGGCATCAATACTTTGCGTGACCTGATGGCGATGCGCTTGCTGCTGATGCTGGGCACGCTGACGGCCAGCCATGGCGGCAACCCGCAAACGCTGGAAGACGCCTTGCAACAAATGATGCGCAGCGCACCCAGCCCCTGGGTGTGGTGGCGACTGGACCAGATTTTGTATCGGGTGGTGGTGACCGGGGCCACCGACTCGTCGGTTTTCAACACCGGTTTGTTGCCGCAAGAAATTTATTGGCGCATGCGCGATGTCGAAGAAGGCCAGGGTTTGGCCAAGGCCTTCAAAGCCACCAGCGCCTATATCCAGGAATTGATGTTGCCACGCCTGATGGTGCGCCTGACAGTGCTGCGCTGGCTGATGATCGTGCCCTCGCTGGTTTTGGGGCTGGTGGTGATGGGCACGATCCAGGTGACGAATTTCGAGATGAAGTCAGCCAGTCTGAACTACATCAGCTCACAGAATCAATGACGCTGTTTTTTTGAAAGGAAGATGTCATGAAAACCCAAAACACTCATAAGCCCGTTAGCGTTCAGGCAGGGCCTGGGCACCAACCCTGGTGGGGTCGAAGGGCACGGCGCGGCCAAAGCGGCTTTACCCTGGGCGAGTTGCTGCTGGTGCTGGTGATCATCGGGGTGCTGGCCGTGGTGGCCTTCCGCTCGGTGCAACCCATCATCATCAGTGGGCGGGTCGAGGCCACGGCCACCGATACCAATAATGCGGTGCAGCGCATCATCAGCGCCGCCAACTCGGGGGTGAGTGGGACGGCGATTAATTACTCGACGGTGACCACAGCTGTATTCAGCGCCATGCTGACGGCCTCGAATATGTTCAGGGTCAATGCAGGTGCCATCACCCACAGACTGTCGACAGGCACGGCTCCAACAGTCACGGTTGACGGCACGGTACTGACCAATGCTGGACTGGCCTTGACCTTCAATCAGGTGCATGATGCGGCCTGTATCGACCTGGCCAGTTTGTTGCAGACTGCGGCGGTCTTGGTCACAGTCAATGGCACCACCGTCAAAAACTCGACCATTGCAGCCGCTGTCGCGTTCAATGGCGCCACCGCAGCGGTCAATTGCACGGCCGGTTCCACCAACACCCTGGTGTTTACATTCCAATGAGTTAGCCATGATCCCCCTGGGCGGCAAGGGCTTTGAGAGTGGGCAGGACCAGCGTCCTGCCGACACCAGCCTGCGCCCCCAGCGGGGATACACCCTGCTGGAATTGGGTTTGTATATTTTGATCGTGACGGCCCTGGCCCTGGCGGTGATGCGCAGCGTCAAACCCCAGACCCAGGTCAGCAACAACACGGTCGAGGTGTTGTTGGGTGGTCTGGACAAATTGATGGTGGCGCACCAATTGACCAGCCCCAGTTGTCTGAATCTGGTCAATGACAGCGCGATGACCCGAGCGGACCATAAGAGCGCCGCCCAATGGTGCTGGTTATTCCCTGCCGGCTATAACCCGACCACCCGGGCGACTTGGTATCCAGCCCGGACCCTGAGCGATTTTTGGGGCACGGGCAATGGCCGCGACACAGGCGCGGGCCAATACCTGACCCAGTCGGGCATCCCGTTACAGATTTTTTACAATGACAGCGGTGTGGCTGTGATTACGATGCAAATCCAAATCAGCCTGGATCAAATCAAGGCCATGGGCTATGACAACTGTTACAGCCTGATCAATGGCCTGTATGACCGACTGGTCGCGCCTGGGTTTGCCATGCAGTTTGCCACTGGCTACGACAACTCAACTATTTATGGCAATAATCCATTGCTTGGTGTTAGCGCACCCAGTTTTAAGCCCGTTAGAGCACTGGGGAATTATTGCAAATTCCCCATTTTGAACCACACCAATATTGATGTGTACCTCAGCCCTCAGGGTACGCCATGAACCTGCTCACCGAGCTGTTGCTGGCCATTTTGATCTCGGCTTTGCTGGCGGTGAACACCGTGGTGCAAACCAATCAGCAAACCAATGAAACGGCCGCCAT
>CAYMJT010000024.1:25316-25530 GCA_964390775.1 uncultured Bordetella sp. | reverse complement strand
CGTCGTTGAAGGCGCGCATCACATCGATGTGCTTGAGGCCATTGATCGGGTCGCCCCCGATGCCCACGGCGCTCGATTGGCCCAGGCCAATCTCGGTCAATTGGGCCACGGCTTCATAGGTCAGGGTGCCCGAGCGCGAGACCACGCCGATGCGACCCTTGCGATGAATGTGGCCAGGCATGATGCCGATCTTGATTTCTTCCGGGGTGATCAG
>CAYMJT010000024.1:4623-25306 GCA_964390775.1 uncultured Bordetella sp. | reverse complement strand
CATGTCGCGCACGGGAATGCCTTCGGTGATGCAAATGGCCAGATCGAGGTCGGCCTCAATCGCTTCCCAAATGGCGGCAGCGGCACCAGCGGGGGGTACGTAAATCACCGACACAGTGGCGCCAGTTTGATGCGCAGCTTCCTTGACCGAAGCGTAGATGGGGATGTCAAAAATTTTCTCGCCGGCTTTTTTCGGATTCACCCCCGCCACAAAGCAGTTTTTGCCGTTCGCATATTCCTGGCACTTTTCAGTGTGGAACTGACCGGTTTTGCCGGTAATACCCTGGGTAATGACTTTGGTGTTCTTGTTGATGAAGATCGACATGTTTGGGTCCTTCGCAGGCCAGGCCGAGTGGGGCCCGGCGCATCATTTATTGAACGGTGGCCACCACTTTTTGGGCCGCTTCAGCCATGCTGTCGGCGCTGATGATGGGCAGGCCCGATTCGGCCAGCATCTTCTTGCCCAGCTCTTCGTTGGTGCCCTTCATGCGCACCACCAGCGGTACGCTCAGGTTGACCGCCTTGCACGCAGTGATGACGCCAGTGGCGATGGTGTCGCAGCGCATGATGCCGCCAAAGATATTGACCAAAATGGCTTTGACCTTCGGGTTCTTCAACATGATTTTGAAGGCCTCAGTCACTTTCTCGGGAGTGGCGCCGCCGCCCACATCGAGAAAGTTGGCCGGCTCGGCCCCAAATAATTTGATGGTGTCCATGGTCGCCATGGCCAAGCCAGCGCCGTTAACCAAACAACCAATGTTGCCGTCCAGGCTGATGTAGGCCAAATCGAATTTGGACGCCTCCACCTCGGCCGGGTCTTCTTCGTCCAGGTCGCGGTAGGCCAGGATTTCCGGATGCCGGAACAGGGCGTTGCTGTCGAAATTGAATTTGGCATCCAGGGCAATGATATGACCTTGGCTGTCGCAGTTCAGCGGGTTGATCTCGACCAGCGAGGCGTCGGTGGCCATATAGCACTGGTAGATTTTTTGAAACACATCGGCGGCCTGCTCAGCCGACTTGCCGCTCAGACCCACGCCTTGGGCCACTTTCAAGGCTTGGGCCTGGCCCAGGCCAGCCAAGGGGTCGATGAGCTCGGTGATGATTTTTTCGGGCGTTTTGTGGGCCACTTCCTCAATGTCCATACCGCCTTCGCTCGAGGCGATCAGCGCCACCTTTTGGCTGGCGCGGTCGGTGACGATGGAGACGTAGTATTCTTTTTTGATGTCGGCGCCTTCTTCAATGTAGAGGCGACGCACCTTTTGACCTTCGGGGCCCGTTTGGTGGGTTTTGAGCTGCATGCCCAGAATCTGACCCGCCAGCTCCTTGACCTGGTCGATCGATTTGGCGACTTTCACACCACCGCCTTTGCCGCGTCCACCGGCATGGATCTGGGCTTTGACCACCCAAACCGGACCGCCCAATTTTTGGGCCGCTTCCACCGCCTCTTGCACCGTGAAGGCCGGAATGCCTCGGGGCACCGGCACGCCAAATTGACGCAAGATCTCTTTGCCTTGGTACTCGTGAATCTTCATGAGGTCTCTCTTTACACGCAGGTCATACGGGGTGTGAGGTCTAAACCGATCCGCCAAGCGGACAAAAATTTGGACTTCACCGCCGTGAAATGTATCATGTTGCAATGCACCAACCTGATTCCATGCTGACAAATCATGCCCAAGGTCTTCATTGATGGCGAGGCAGGTACCACTGGCCTGCAAATTCGCGAGCGACTGGCACACATGCCGCAGATCGGCATGCTCAGCATCGATCCGACCCGCCGCAAGGACCCGCAAGCCAAACTTGAGATCATGGCCCAGGCCGATTTGGTCATCTTGTGTTTGCACGACGATGCGGCTCGTGAATCGGTGGCCATGATCGACACCTTGGGCCCACATCGGCCCCGCATCATTGATGCCTCCACCGCCCATCGCACCCACCCCTCTTGGGTCTTTGGTTTCCCCGAGTTGTGCCCGGGCCAAGCCGATGCGGTGCGTCACGCCGATCGCGTCGCCAACCCCGGTTGCTATGCCACTGGGGCCATTGCCATCCTCCGGCCCTTGGTCGATGCGGGGTTGATCCCTGATGATTTTCCCTTGAGTTTGCCTTCAGTAAGTGGTTACTCTGGTGGTGGGCGCGGCATGATCGAATCGTATGAGGCCGGCACCGCCCCCCTCTTCGAGGCCTACGCTTTGGGCTTGCAACACAAGCATGTGCCCGAGATCATGAAATACAGCGGCTTGACTCGGCGCCCCCTGTTTCTGCCTGGGGTGGGCAATTTCAGACAAGGCATGCTGGTTCAACTGCCTTTGCATCTGGATGAGTTGCCCCAGCGGCCCCGGGCGGCCGATTTGCATCAGGCCTTGCGCGACCATTACGCCCGCACCGAAGGGGCTTGCGTGGCGGTGTGCGAACCCACCGACGACGGCAAACTCGATGCCACGGCCTTGAACGACAGCAACAGGCTCGAAATCAGGGTCTACGGCAACGAGACCCACCAGCAGGCGGTGGTCGTGGCTCGACTGGATAATTTGGGCAAGGGCGCCAGCGGCGCGGCCGTGCAGAACTTGCGATTGATGTTGGGCCTTTAGGCCTCGGTTTGCGTGACGCGCCGAACCACTTCAGCGCCAAATCCCCGGGCCAGTAAAAAGCGCGCCTGTCGCGCCCGTTCTTTGGCATCCGAGGCCAGCGCGCCAAATTTTTTTCGCCACACTTCGCGCGCCCGATCGAGTTCGCTGGCGCGCAGTTGGTCCATGGCTTGCGCAAGGGCCGCGTCGCTCACCCCTTTGGCTTGCAGTTCTTGGCGCACACGTCGGGCCCCGAAACGCTGAGCCCTGCTGTGCAGCACCGACTCGACCACCCGGGTTTCGCTGATAAAACCTTTGGCCGTCAGTTCATCCAGGGCCTGACGCAAGGCCTCGGGGTCTGGGTCGTGGCGGGCCAGTTTTTTTTCCAGTTCGCTGCGGGTGTGCTCGCGCAGCGCCAGCAAACGCAAAGCCCGCCCCTTGATCGAAGGGCCGGGGCGGGCATCGCGTTCTGGCTGGGACATTCAAAACGGCGCTGTAGGAAGCTCACGCTTCATCGGCTTGCACCGATGTTGCCAGCAGCGGAATCCCGAGGGACTCGCGCACCTTGTTTTCAATTTCGTGGGCCAGGTCGAGGTTTTCGCGCAGGAATTCGCGGGCGTTGTCGCGACCTTGGCCGATTTTTTCGCCGTTGTAGGCGTACCAGGCGCCCGATTTTTCGATGATGCGCGCATTCACGCCCATGTCGATGATTTCGCCTTCGCGACTGATGCCCTCGCCAAACAAAATATCAAACTCGGCGGTTTTGAAAGGGGGCGCAACCTTGTTTTTGACGACCTTGACCTTGGTTTCGTTGCCGATGGCCTCTTCGCCCTTTTTGATGGTGCCGGTGCGGCGGATGTCGATGCGAACGGAAGCGTAGAACTTCAGCGCATTACCGCCTGTGGTGGTCTCGGGGGAGCCGAACATGACGCCGATCTTCATGCGAATCTGGTTGATGAAAATCACCATGCAATTGGTTTTCTTGATGGTGGCGGTCAGTTTGCGCAGGGCTTGGCTCATGAGGCGGGCTTGCAAACCAGGCAAAGAGTCGCCCATTTCGCCCTCCAGTTCGGCCTTGGGTGTGAGCGCGGCCACCGAGTCGACCACAATCAGGTCTACCGCACCCGAGCGCACCAGGCTGTCGACGATCTCTAGGGCTTGCTCGCCGGTGTCGGGTTGGCTGATCAAGAGGTCGGGCAAGTTAACCCCGAGCTTTTGGGCGTATTGAACGTCCAGGGCATGTTCGGCATCGACGAAAGCGCAGGTGCCGCCTTGCTTTTGCATTTCCGAGATCACTTGCAGCGTCAGCGTGGTCTTGCCCGACGACTCGGGGCCGTAAATTTCGACCACACGGCCGCGAGGCAGGCCGCCCACGCCCAAGGCGATGTCCAGACCCAGCGAGCCCGTGGAGACCACCTGAATGTCTTCGATGGCCTCGCCCTCGCCCAGGCGCATGATGGTGCCTTTGCCGAATTGCTTTTCGATCTGTGCCAGTGCGGCTTGCAGCGCTTTGGCCTTTTCGCTGTTGGGGGCCAGGCCTTTGACCGGTGCGTCCATATTTTTTCCTTTTGAATCAGTGGGTTAAGGGGTTTGGCAGGGCCTGTGGATGAACACAGGCTGGATGCTTGAACAGTACTGTAACTCGCTTATAGATTGAAAACAAGCTGTTATTTGGTCAGTTTACCTTATGATATGCAGATGCCCCTGACTCCTCCCAAAACCACCGCCACACCCACGGCAGCGCCCGTGCGGGCCGACTGGCGGCGCAGCCAGTTGGGGCGCTTGCTGGGGCAGGCGATGCGGCGCTTCGATGAGCGGGTGCTCTACCTCATGGCGCACCAGCCCGAGGTGCCTTTGGCCTTGTCCAATTTGGCCGCGCGCCAGCAAGTCAGTGCGGCGCACATCCACATCACCCGCCATGTCGGATTGCAAGGGTCACGCCTGAGCGAATTGGCCGACAGTGCGGGCATGAGCAAGCAGGCCATGGGCGATTTGGTGGACCAGTGCGAGGCCTGGGGCTTGGTGCGGCGCGAGGCTGACCCGCGCGATGGGCGGGCCAAGATCATCCGTTTTACCGATACAGGCCTGGACTGGCTGCAGGCCTTTGAGCACGCCGTACAGCAGGCCGAGGCCGAATTGCGCGAGCAAGTCGGCGAAGACGTCGCGGTGGTGTTGCGACTGGGTTTGGAAATCTACGCCAGCGAAAACCCTTGAGCCCGGCGCATCGCTTGCTCATATGGGGCAGTGCGGACGGCCTCATGTCTTCGCACATTGCATCCCAAATGGCATTGTGCGCGACCGACCTGAGTGCTGCTGAGCTTCCCTAGGAAACCCCGACATTAAAATCCAACAAACAGGGGTAGTATCAAAAACCAATAGCCCTAAGGAGACTGTATGCGCATACTCATCGCTGAAGATGATCAGGTGTTGGCCGACGGCTTGCTGCGCACCTTGCGCGCATCCGGGGCGGCGGTCGATCATGTCGGCAGCGGCACCGAGGCCGATGCCGCCCTCATGACCACCGACGAGTTCGATTTGCTCATCCTCGATTTGGGGCTGCCCAAAATGCACGGCCTGGAAGTGCTCAAGCGCTTGCGCGCCCGTGGCAGTTCGGTGCCCGTGCTCATCCTCACCGCCGCCGACAGCGTCGAAGAACGGGTCAAGGGGCTCGATTACGGCGCCGACGACTACATGGCCAAGCCCTTCAGTCTGCAAGAACTCGAGGCCCGGGTGCGGGCCTTGACCCGCCGTGGCATGGGTGGCACTTCGTCGGCCATCAAGCACGGCCCCCTGGTCTACGACCAGGCGGGTCGGGTCGCCACCATCGACGGCAAGATGGTCGAGCTCTCGGCCCGCGAGTTGGGTTTGCTCGAGGTTTTGCTGCAACGGGCAGGTCGACTGGTCAGCAAAGACCAATTGGTCGAGCGTCTTTGCGAATGGGGCGAAGAGGTGAGCAATAACGCGATCGAGGTCTATATCCATCGCCTGCGCAAAAAGATCGAAAAAGGCCCGATCCGAATTGCCACCGTGCGCGGCCTGGGCTACTGTCTGGAAAAAATCCCGAATTGAAGCTTTTCCGGCGTGAGCAACGTTCGCTATTCGGTGAGATCCTCGATTGGATGCTCACCCCTCTTTTGTTGCTCTGGCCCATCAGTCTGGTATTGACCTGGCTGGTGGCCGAAGGCATTGCTGGCCGCCCATTCGATCGGGCGCTTGAGTACAACGTGCAGGCTTTGGCGCAGTTGGTCCGCTCGGACGGTGTCCGAGTCGATTTTTATTTACCGGCTCCCGCGCGCGAAATTCTGCGCGCCGATGACATCGACCTGATTTATTACCAAGTGCTGGGCGCGCGCGGCGAATTTCTCAGTGGCGAGCGCGATTTGCCCTTGCCCCAGGAAGAAGAGCGCACCCCGAACGGGGTGGTGATGTTGCGCAACGACGAGGTTCGCGGCACCCCCGTGCGGGTGGCTTACTTGTACATCGAGGTTGAAGCACCGGGCTCCATGCCAGCCTTGATTCAAGTGGCCGAGACGCTAGAAAAGCGCTCGGTGTTGGCGACCGAAATCATCAAGGGGGTGATGCTGCCCCAGTTCGTTATCTTGCCGCTGGCGGTTTTGTTGGTGTGGTTGGCGTTGGCGCGCGGCATACGCCCGCTCAACCGCTTGGAAGAGCGCATCAGGCTCCGCAAGCCCGACGACCTCAGCCCACTGGATGATCATTCGGTACCGCTGGAGGTGGCTCCCCTGGTGTTGGCCATCAACGGTTTGCTCACGCGACTTAAAGAGTCGATTGCCACCCAAAAGCGATTTTTGGCCGATGCCGCGCATCAACTCAAAACCCCGCTGGCTGGTTTGCGCATGCAGGCCGACTTGGCCCAGCGCGAACACTCAAGCGCCAACGAATTGAAGCAGTCGCTGCAACTCATCGGCCGGGCCAGCATTCGAGCCACGCACACTGTCAATCAGTTGTTGGCGCTGGCGCGGGCCGAAAGCGGCGGCACCAGTCTGGGTCGCCAGACTTGCGACCTGGTCGAGTTGGCCATGGATGTTTTGCAAGACTCATTGCCACGCGCCATGGACAAACGCATAGACTTGGGCTACGAGGGGGTCGATGCGGGTAGTTTGGGGGTCAAAGTAGAGGGCAACCCCACTTTGCTCAAAGAGCTCATGCGCAATCTGATCGACAACGCCCTCAACTACACCCCGTCCAATGATCAGCATCCTGGCATCGTGACGGTGCGGCTGTTGGCCGACCGTTTTGGCCGTGTGGCGGTTTTTCAGGTCGAAGACAACGGTCCAGGCATCCCAGAAGGGGAAAGTGACCTGGTGTTTCAGCCTTTTTACCGCGCCTTGGGGGTTGAGGCCGATGGGTCGGGTTTGGGCTTGCCCATTGTGTTGGAAATCGCCCAACAACATCAGGCCCAGGTCACCCTGGAGCCGGCGCACCCAGGCAAGCCCATGCCAGGGGCGCGTTTCACGGTTCGCTTCAACAGCTTGCCTGAGCTGGCCTAGAGCTTCTCTAGCCCCGGAACATATTGAGCGTCAAACGCTCGCGCTCGATGGTGCGTGCCACTCCGGGCTGCTCGGCCACCTTCTGGACATGCGCCCATAGCGTGGCACGTGCCACAGGGTCGTGACCCGCAATGCTGCCCCATCGGGTCAGAGTCAGCGCATACACATCCAAAGGCCCCCACTGGGTGCCACTCAGCCAAGCCTGGCCGCTGGACTGGGCGTTCTGAATCAGTTGCTGTAATTCATCGAGCAGACGTCCATATTGCGCCACGGCAAACTGTCGGATGGGCTCTTGTACCGACGCCTCAGGGTGGTACTTCTGCGGCATGAAGACATGGGTAAAGGTGGGGTGGACTGTGTTGTTCATCCAGGCCAGATTCGACAAGGCCTGACTGCGGGCGATGGGCTCGCGCGGCAAAAAGCCGCGCTCGGGGCACAAAGCGTCAATGTGCAAACACAGGGCCACAATCTGGTTCAGGGCCACGCCGTTTTGCACCAGGACGGGCACTTGGCCGCGCGAGTTCAGGCGCAAGAAGGGCTCGGCGTTTTGTTCCCCCTTGTGCAACTTGACCATCACAGGCTCAAAGGGCAGGCCGCTGTCCTCCAGCATGGCATGCGGAACAAAAGAGCAGGCGCCAGGGGCGAAATAGAGTTGCATCATGGTGAAATCCTCACGGGTCGCAGGGCATCGGAGCGCAGTTGTTGTTCAAACCGTTCGGGTTGCTGGTCGTACACCGGTGCCAGGCCCCAGGGCGACAAAGCGTCCTGGGCCCATGCGGCCCAAAGCACATTGGCCAGCAACAACAACAGGGCGACCCACTTCATGATCGCATTGTAGGACGCACGCTGACCTCGGCGCTGTCGACCCGACAAGGCCCATCTGGCGTGTCCAGCAATAAGCCCCCCCCGTCGTCGATGCCAGCCCCCAACCCTTGCACGCCGAGGCTGGTTTGCAATTCAACCCCGCGCAGCAGATCCCGTTGTGCATAGCGCGCCAGCCAGGGCTGCGGCCCAACGCGTTCAAAGTCTTTTAGCATGCTCAGCAGGGGCCTTGCGATGCGCGCCAGCAAACGGCCAGGCTCGGGCACGGCCCCCCAGTAATCCAGGCCCCTGGCGGCAATGCCCCCAGTGTCTATGGCGGGTGTGCGCAAGTTGATGCCCACGCCCACAATCGCATACCGGCCCGAGCCTTGGGTGGGCAAGGGCAGGGTTTCGATCAGAATACCGCCCAGTTTGGTCGGTGCTTCCAGGGGCGGCCAGTGCCAGATGTCGTTGGGCCATTTAACGCCCAATCCCATTTGACCCTGCGGGTCCAGGGTTTCGGTCAGCAATAGACCCACGGCCAGCGACAAACCCGACCAGGTGGCAGGCTGCATGGGCAAAGCCAAAGAAAACGTCAACGCACTGCCCGGCGGGGTCAGCCAACTGCGCCCCATGCGACCACGGCCAGCGGTTTGATGTTCGGCCACCAGCAACAGCGACTCGGCGGACCCTGCGCGCAGTCGTCGGGCCAACTCGCTGTTGGTCGAGTCCAACTCGGGCAACCATTCGACACTGATCTCGGGGCAGACCTCGCGCAGCGACAGCCAGAGGTCTTCCAGGTGCCATTCAGGACGGCTCATGCGTGGGTCAACGGCGTTTTTTGCGGCGCACAGACGCTTGGGATGAGGCCAGCAGGGTGCCTCGACAACGGCGACTGCCGCACCAGCATGGGTATTCGGCCTTCAGTTTGGGGGTCAGTGGCTCGTCGATCACCAGCCCATAGTCATAGCTCAGTTCTTCGTCAGCCCGGATCGGGCGCAAGGCCTTGATGAAAATGCGCCCATTGACTTCGTCGGCTTCGCAATTGGGCTCGCACGAATGGTTGATCCAGCGCGATGAGTTACCGCCATACAGTGCATCGATCACCCGCTGCTCGTTGATGTGGAAATAAAAGGTGTGGTTCGGATCGTTAGGGTCGTGCGGGTGCCTACGCAAGGCCTCTTTCCAATCGATGATCTCGCCGGTGTACTCAATGATGGTTTCGCCCGCTGCAATGGGGGCCAAGGCGAACACCCCTTTGCCATGGACGCCCGAACGGCGGGTTTGAATACGGCGGTGGACGACGGGTTTTTTTGTCGACAAGGCAAATCTCTGGTAAGTTGGAAGTGTGCGCGCACGTGTGCGTGCGCGTGTGCGCGTGCGCGCGAGAGCCTGCATTGTACGCAGATACCCCCCCAGGGGTGAAATTCAGGCAAAGAATTGAAGGGAAACCATGAGTAAGACATTGGTGATCGCAGAAAAGCCCTCCGTGGCCCAGGACATCGTTCGGGCCCTGACCCCCGAGGCGGGCAAGTTCGAAAAACATGACGATCATTTCGAGAATGAGCGCTTTGTCGTGACCAGCGCAGTCGGCCATTTGGTCGAGATTCAGGCGCCCGAAAAGTACGATGTCAAGCGCGGCAAATGGAGTTTTGCCCATCTGCCCGTCATCCCGCCCCATTTCGACCTCAAACCGGTGGACAAGACCAAGTCACGCTTGAATGCCGTGGTCAAACTGGCCAAACGCAAAGATGTGGCGGCGTTGGTGAATGCCTGCGACGCGGGCCGCGAGGGGGAGCTGATTTTTCGCCTGATCGAGCAGTACGCCGGCGGCGGCAAAACTTTGGGCAAGCCGGTCAGTCGCCTTTGGCTGCAATCGATGACCCCGCAGGCCATCCGCGAGGGCTTTGCCAATCTGCGCAGCGAGCAAGACATGCGCGGCTTGGCCGATGCCGCCCGCAGCCGTTCCGAAGCCGACTGGCTGGTCGGCATCAACGGCACCCGAGCATTTACCGCGTTCAACTCTCGCGACGGTGGTTTTTTTCTGACCACGGTGGGCCGCGTGCAGACCCCCACTTTGGCCATTGTGGTCGAGCGCGAAGAGCAGATTCGACGTTTTGTCAGTCGCGACTATTTTGAAGTCCATGCCCAATTCCAGGCCCAGGCCGGCCTGTACCCGGCCAAGTGGTTCGACCCGACCTGGAAAAAGTCGGATGACGCCGAACTCAAGGCCGATCGCCTCTGGAGCCTGAAAGAGGCGGTGGCCATTGCCGATGCCGTGCGTGGACGCACTGGCACGGTCAGTGAAGAGAGCAAGCCCACCAGCCAGGCCAGCCCGGGTTTGTTCGACCTGACCAGTTTGCAGCGCGAGGCCAATGGCCGTTTCGGTTTCTCGGCCAAGACCACATTGGCCTTGGCGCAAAGCCTGTACGAACGGCACAAAGCCTTGACCTACCCTCGGACCGACTCGCGTCATCTGCCCGAAGACTATGTGCCGGTCGTTAAGCAGACCTTTGAAATGTTGGCCGACAGCGGCCTCAAGCACCTGGCCCCGCACGCCCTGGTGGCGCTCAATCAGTCGTATGTGCGCAAAATCCCCCGTGTGTTTGATAACCGCAAGGTCTCCGATCACTTTGCCATCATTCCGACCCTGCAAGCCCCTAGTGGCTTGTCTGAGGCCGAACAAAAAATCTACGACCTGGTGGCACGTCGTTTCATGGCGGTGTTTTTTCCCAGCGCCGAACACCTGGTCACGACGCGCATCACCCAGGTGGGCCATGCCGGCATCAGTCACCACTTCAAGAGCGAGGGCAAGGTGCTGGTCAAGCCCGGCTGGCAAGCCATTTACGGCAAAGAGATCGAAACCGATGCCGACGCCCCGGACGGCAAAACCCTGGTCGCTGTGCAAGCCGGCGAGGGGGTGCGCAACGAAAGCATCGAAGCCAAGGGCCTTAAAACCCGCCCCCCAGCCCGTTATTCAGAAGCCACCTTGCTGGGTGCCATGGAAGGCGCGGGCAAGTGGGTCGATGACGATGAATTGCGCGAAGCCATGCAGGAAAAAGGGCTGGGCACCCCGGCCACCCGGGCCGCCATCATCGAAGGCTTGCTGAACGAAAAGTACATGTTGCGTGACGGGCGTGAATTGATTCCTACCGCCAAGGCGTTTCAACTCATGACCCTGCTGCGCGGTTTGCAGGTCGAAGAATTGTCGCGCCCCGAGCTGACTGGCGAGTGGGAATACAAATTGGCCCAAATGGAGCACGGCAAGCTCTCGCGCGACGCATTCATGCAAGAGATCGCCAGCATGACCGAACGCATGGTCAAAAAGGCCAAAGAGTACGATCGCGATACGGTTCCAGGGGATTACGCCACTTTGACCACCCCCTGCCCCAAGTGTGCTGGCGTGGTCAAAGAAAATTACCGCCGCTATGCCTGTGCCGGTGCTCGCGGCGAGGGCGAAGGCTGTGGATTTTCATTTGGCAAAACACCGGGCGGGCGCACCTTTGAATTGGCCGAAGTGGAACAGTTCATGCGCGACAAGCGCATAGGCCCCTTGGCTGGCTTCCGCTCCAAGGCGGGATGGCCATTTACCGCCGAGATCGCCTTGGTTTACAGCGAAGAAGAGCAAAACTGGAAACTCGAGTTCGACTTCGGCGAGGACAAAAACCAGGACACGGGCGAGTTGGTTGACCTCAGCACCCAAACGGTCTTGGGGGCCTGCCCGAAATGTGGAGCCGGGGTGCGCGAGCATGGCAATAGTTATGTTTGCGAAAAGTCGGTGCCGACCGATGCCCAACCGACCCCATCGTGCGACTTCAAAACGGGCAAGATCATCTTGCAGCAGGCCGTAGCCCCCGAGCAAATCACCAAGTTGTTGGAAACCGGTAAAACCGATTTGCTGGACAAATTCGTCAGCATGCGCACGCGCCGGCCTTTCAAGGCTTTTCTGGCCTACGATGCCGAACAGGGCAAAGTGATCTTCGAATTCGAGCCTCGGCAAAGCAAATACCCGCCGCGCAAAACAGCCGCGCGCACCCCAGCCAGCGCCAAAGCCGCAGGCAAAACTGCCGCTAAAAAAGCACCGGCCAAAAAAGCCGCCGCCAAAAAGGCCACCGATGCTGCTCAACGCGCGCCGCGCGCCGGAAATTTAACGCCCAGCGCGGCCTTGCAAGCCGTCATCGGCCCCGATTTGGTCTCTAGACCCGGGGCCACCAAAAAGCTGTGGGACTACATCAAGGCCCAGGGCTTGCAAGACCCAGCCGACAAGCGAACCATTCGGGCCGACGACAAACTAAGGGCTGTGTTTGGCAAAGACTCGGTGACCATGTTCGAGATCGCCAAAGTCCTTGGCGGACATTTGAACAAATAAATCATGGCCCCCGCTTGGGGGCTGTGGCCTGCGATCACCGGGTTTGCAGCAAAGACCACATCCGGGCCGGTGTCAGAGGCATTTGCAGCTTGGGACTCAGGTCGGCCCGGCCATGGCGGGCCAAGGCGTCGGCCACTGCATTGACCACGGCGGGTGTGGCGCCGATGGTGCCCAATTCGCCGACCCCTTTAACGCCCAACACATTGTTTTTGCTGGGCACACTCGAATCGGTGTGGGTGTTGAACCAGTCGGGCATGATGTCAGCCCTGGGTGCCGCATAGTCCATGAGTGAGCCCGTCACCGGTTGGCCCGAAGTCGGGTCGTAGACCATTTGCTCTAACAGAGCTTGGCCGATGCCTTGCACAGCGCCGCCATCGAGTTGCCCGCGCACGATCATGGGGTTGACCACCCGACCGATATCGTTCATCGAGCTGTAGCGAACGACTTGCACCTCACCGGTTTGCGGGTCCAGTTCGATCTCGCAAATATGGCATCCGTTGGGCCAGGTGGGCCCGTTGGCAGCGGTTTTGCTGTTGAGCTCAATGCGGCCTTCGGTCTGTCGGCGTGCCAGCTCAGCCAGACCGATTTTTAAGTCGGTGCCGGCCACACTGAATTGGCCTTGGGCATAGTTCAGGTCGCTGGCGGCGGCTTCGAGCGCCTCGGCCGCCAATTCGCGGGCCTTGTCCAAGGCCAACCGCGAGCCTACACTGATGGCCGAGCCGCCCGTGAACAAAGAGCGCGAGCCCGCGCTGCCAAAACCATTGCCGCGATCGGTGTCGCCCAGCACCACACGCACTTGCGACAGGGGCACATCGAATACATCGACAACCAATTGCGCCAACGAGGTGGCGATGCCTTGCCCCATTTGGTTGACCGCGCTAAAGACCTCGATCACCCCATCGGAGCCGATGCGAACGTTCACGTTTTCTTCCAGGGCATTGCCGCCAGTCCACTCCAAAAACGTGGCGATGCCCAAGCCGCGCCATTTGCCGCCAGCGGCTGAAGCAGCGGCACGCGCTTCAAAGCCCGACCAATCGGCGACTTGCAAGCCCTGATCCATCATGCGGCCAAAGTCGCCCGTGTCGTAGGTTTGCCCCATCGGGTTTTGGTACGGCATTTGGTCGGCACGGATGAAATTGCGGCGGCGAATCTCAAGCCGGTCGATGCCGCTGACCCGTGCCGCCTCGTCGATCAGACGCTCGATATTGAAAATCGCCTCGGGCCGGCCTGCGCCCCGATAGGCGCCGGTCGGTTGGGTGTGGGTCATGACGGCGGTGTAGTGGAAGTCAATGCAAGCCATGTCGTAGACGCTGGTTTGAACCCAGGGCCCGATCATGATTTGAATCGACACGCCAGTCATGCTGGGATAGGCGCCCACATTGGCCAGCGTTTCGATGCGCAAGGCCAAAATCTTGCCCTGGGCGTCTAGAGCCAACTCGCCGTGGCACTCGATGTCACGACCATGGCAGCTGGATAAAAACTCCTCACTCCGATCGGCAATCCATTTGACCGGTCGTTGCAGGCGATGGGCGCAAAAAGCGACCACCAGGTCCTCGGGGTAGGCGCCGGTCTTCATGCCGAATCCGCCCCCCACATCGCCCACCAGCACGCGCACCTGATCTTCCCGGATGCCCAACAAGTCGACGATTTGGGTGCGTATGCCGGTCGGCATCTGCGAGCTCATGCGCACCACCAAGCGGCCCTGTTCGATGTGGGCTTGCACCGAACGTGGCTCGATTGACAGGGCGGCCACCCTTTGGTTACAGATGTCCAAGCTCACCACATGGGCGGCCTGTGCGAAAGCCGCTTTGGCCTTGGCGGCATCGCCATGGCGCGACTCGGCCACCCGGTTGTCTGGGGCGTCGCTCAACAGCGGGGCATGGGGCGCTAGCGCATCGGCCAGGGTCACTGCGTGCGGCAAAGGTTCGTATTCCACCCAAATCGCCTCGGCGGCGTCGCGCGCCTGTTGCTCGGTGTCGGCCACCACGGCCGCCACACATTCACCGACATAACGAACCCGCTCCAGCGCCAAAATATGTCGGTCTGGGCTGGCCGGCCGCCCCCCATCGGCCCGCTTGTGCATGATCGGCTTGGCCATCACTTTCACGCCCGCCGCATGGATATCCGCGCCGGTCAACACCAGTCGCACACCCGGCATGGCGCTGGCTTGCGCGGTGTCGATAGAGACGATCTTGGCATGTGGGTGCGGTGAGCGCACAAAACACAGTCGTGTTTGACCCTCTGGCATCACATCGTCGGTGAACAGGCCTTTGCCGGCCAGCAGAGCATCATCTTCGAGTCGGCGAACTTCTTGGCCGCTGCCGAAGCGGGTTTGCAAGGTATTCATGCGTTCTATGATAAGCGCCATGCAAGAACGTTGGAAACCCAGTGTCACAGTGGCGGCGATCATCGAGCGCGATGGCCGCTATTTACTGATTGAAGAACACACCCCGGAAGGTCTGCGCCTGAATAACCCTGCTGGCCACATGGAGGCCGGGGAGGGCCCGGTGGCAGCCTGCGCGCGCGAAGCCCTGGAGGAAACCACCCATCCCTTCGTCCCCGAACATCTGGTGGGGGTATATCTGGCCCGGTTTGAGCGCCCCGCGCAAGGCGCACAGGCGGCACAAGACATTACCTACTTGCGGTTTGCCTTTTGTGGCCGCATCGGCGACGCCCTGGCCGGGCGCCAACTCGACCAGGGCATTGTGCGCACACTCTGGCTCAGCCTCGACGAGGTGCGGGCCAGTCGCGAGCACCACCGCAGCCCCTTGGTGCTGCAATGCATCGAAGACCATGCGCGAGGCCAGCGGTTTCCTTTGCAAACCGTGTTTGTTCACCCTTCGGTGGAAGGTGACCCAGCCTAACCGCGCAGGGTGAGCGCAGCTGCCTTAGCGACGGTTCACCAACACAATGCCCAGGGCCACCCCCAACAAAGCCACCAGCAGGCTCGGGGTCAGGGGTTCACCCAGCCAAAGGGTGCCGCTCATCAGGGCAAACACGGGGGTCAAAAAAGCAAAGGTGCTCAGCCGGGTGGCCGGATAGCGGCTCAGCATCCACATCCAGACCAGATAACTCAAAAATGCCCCCACCGCCGCCTGCACCCCCACCGAAGTCCAGGCCCAGGCGCTGTAATTCAAGCTCAGGGGTTCGCCAGCGACCCAGGCCAAAGCGGGCAAGACCAGGGCGCAATTGCCGATTTGGTAGAGCAACAAGCGCTCGGGGCTCAGGCCTGCGACCGAGGTACTGCGGATCATCACCGTGGTCAAACCCCAAAAAGCCCCAGCGCCCAAGGCCAACACATCACCCAGCCATTGGGCGTCGTCGCCGGCTTGCAACAAGCCGTCGCGCAAGGCATAGCCGACCGATGCAAAGGCCAGGCTGAGGCCTAGCCACTGCTGCAGTCGCATGCGCTCACTTTTGACCCACAGGGGCAAAAACAAAGCCACCCAAAAGGGTGCGGTGTACAAAAAAATGGTCAGACGCGATGCTGTGGTGTGCTGCATCCCGACATAGATACAGACGAACTCGGCAGTGAACAACAAACCCACGGCCAGCCCGGCGCGTCCGCTGCCATCGCGCGCCCACCAGGCGATGCCGCGCCAGCGCATCCAGACCAGCAACAACAGGGTTGCACCCATGAAGCGCAAAGCCGCCTGCCAGATCGGTGGCACCTCGGCCAAGGTGGCCTTGACCATCACCTGTTGCACCCCCCAAAACACACAACAGGCCAGCAGGGTCAGGCTGGCCAGGGCATCGAGGTGGGTTTTGCGCTCTTCCATGCGGTTTTTCTCTTGCCATAATGGCACAAGGAAGCTGCCTTCCTCAAGCCCAAGGATAACCGCAACATGTTGCAAGAACGAATGGAGCCCGACTGGCTGGACGCCTTCCAGACCGTGTTGGCGCAATGTGGTGTCACTCCAGGCGACACCGTTGCGGTGTTGTGCGAGTCGCAAAGCCGACCCATTCTGGTTGAGTTGGCCCGCTTGGCGGCCAGC
This sequence comes from uncultured Bordetella sp., assembly GCA_964390775.1. Classification (GTDB taxonomy): domain Bacteria; phylum Pseudomonadota; class Gammaproteobacteria; order Burkholderiales; family Burkholderiaceae_C; genus Limnohabitans. The sequence continues at coordinate 9,070 of CAYMJT010000024.1, read as the reverse complement.
CGCTTGCACGCGCAGGCCTTTGTGGTGCAAGTCAATACCCCGCCGGCTCAGGCAGGCTTGCCCGTCATTCGCTCCACCGGGGCTTGTCGGTCTTTGGCGGGTTTGGCCCCTGTGGTGAGCGCACTGGCCGCTTCCACCCTGGTGGTGGATTGCACGGTCGAAGGCCTGATGCATGCGCCCGAGTTGCCCGACATTTTGCGTGGCGGTGCGCGCGTCATTTATGTCAGCAACGAACACCCCGAAACCCTGTGTCGACTGTTGCCCAGCACGTCGCTCGAGCACAGCGTCAAAGAACACATCAAGCGCTTGCGGGGTGCGCGTCTGATGCGGGTCACCTCTCCCTGGGGCTCGGATCTCAACATCGACTTACAAGGGGCCGTGGTGGGCGGCAACTGGGGGGTGACTGCACGCCCTGGTACGCTGACCCACTGGCCGGGCGGCTTGGTGTTGGCCTTTCCCCGCGCCGGCAGCGTTCACGGCACCCTGGTTCTGGCCGAGGGCGATGTCAACCTCACCTTCAAGCGTTACCTCGAGCGCGCGCTCACCTTGCGCATCGTCGACGATCACATCGAAACCATCGAGGGCGATGGACTCGATGCCGAATTGATGCGCTCGTACATGGCCGCTTGGGGCGATCGGGCCGCCTATGCCGTCAGCCATGTCGGATACGGTCTCAACCCGGCGGCGCGCTGGGACAGCCTGGCCATGTTGGACAAGCGCGATTTCAATGGCACCGAATTGCGTGCCTTCGCCGGCAACTTTCTCTACAGCACGGGTGCCAACGAGGTGGCTGGCCGATACACGCTGGGACACTTTGATTTGCCCATGCGCAGTTGCACGGTGCAACTCGACGGCGAGGTAGTGGTGCGCGACGGACAAGTGGCATGAGCCGTATCCCAAACTACTCTTCTTTGGGGGCGGGGCCGGTGGTTTTGTTCTTGCATGGCATTGGCGGCGGTCACCTGGCGTTTGCCCCGCAATTGGAAACCCTGGCCCAAGCCGGATTTCGGGCGGTCGCCTGGGACATGCCCGGCTACGGACACAGCGACCCCATCGAGCCTTACACCTTCAAGGGGCTGGCCGAAAAATGCATGGCCCTGATCGACGCCTTGGCCACCCGCCATGGCCAGCAAGTCAGCCTGGTTGGCCACAGCATGGGGGGCATGGTGGCCCAAGAGGTCATGGTTCGCCGCCCCGAGTTGGTCAGCCAGTTGGTGCTGTGCGGGACTTCGCCCGCCTTCGGTCGAGCCGACGGCGCTTGGCAGCGCCAGTTTGTCGAGCAACGCATGGCCCCATTGCAGCAGGGCAAAACCATGGCCGAAGTGGCCCGTGAGTTGGTCCCCGCCATGGCCGGCCCGAGGGCTTTGCCCGAAGGCCTGCGTTTGGCCGAGCATTGCATGGCCGGCGTCAGCCCGGGCACTTACCGGCGCGCTCTCGAAGCGCTGGTGACCTTTGATCGGCGCCAGGAGTTGGCCCAAATCTCGGCCCCGACCCTGCTGGTGGCTGGCGAGAACGATCCCAACGCCCCACCCGAGGTCATGCGCAAGATGGAGCAACGCATCTTGGGCAGCCGCAGCGTCGTCATGTCCGGCATCGGTCACCTGATGAATCTGGAGTCGCCCGACGAATTCGATCAGTTGCTGATTCATTTCCTGCGCGAGACACAGGCCCTGGTGCGGCACTAAGGCCAGTGTGAGGCAGAGCGTCCCTAACCTAAGACCTCGGGGGGATATCAGACCTAGGTTCTAGGGATTGCCCCTAAGCAAGTCTACAATGGCGGTTTGTCATGTAAGCTATCGTTCAGAAAATCAACCCCCAACCATCGGTAGAAAGACTGGGTCTTTCAATCCCTAGGAGTTAGCAAATGCATATAGGCGTTCCAGCCGAAACCATGGCCGGAGAAACGCGTGTCGCCGTGACCCCTGAGACGGTGAAAAAACTGGTGGCCCAAGGTCACTCGGTCAGCGTTCAATCTGGCGCAGGCGTCCCAGCCAGCGTCACCGACGAGGCCTTCGTGGCCGCAGGTGCCCAAATCACCGACGCCGCCGGCGCACTGGCTTGCGAGGTGATCCTCAAAGTACGTTCACCGCAGGCCGATGAGCTCAAGCACGTCAAATCCGGGGCCACCCTGGTCGGCATGCTCAATCCTTTCGATGCCGAAGGCTTGCAGCGTATGGCGGCCGCCGGTTTGACCAGCTTTGCCCTAGAGGCGGCCCCTCGCACCACCCGTGCCCAGAGCATGGATGTGCTCTCCAGCCAAGCCAATATCGCTGGTTACAAGGCCGTCATGATTGCGGCCGACCGCTACCAGCGCTTTTTCCCCATGCTGATGACCGCTGCCGGTACCGTCAAGGCCGCGCGTGTGGTCATTTTGGGGGTCGGCGTGGCCGGCTTGCAAGCCATTGCCACCGCCAAGCGCCTGGGTGCAGTCATCGAAGCCTCTGATGTGCGGCCCAGCGTCAAAGAGCAGGTCGAGTCGCTGGGTGCCAAATTCATCGACGTGCCCTACGAAACCGCCGAAGAAAAAGAGGCTGCCGAAGGCGTCGGCGGCTACGCCCGCCCCATGCCGCAGAGCTGGCTCGACCGACAAAAGGCCGAAGTCGCCAAGCGCGTCGCCATGGCCGATGTGGTCATCACCACCGCCCTGATCCCGGGCCGTGCCGCCCCTGTATTGGTGACCGAGGAGATGGTCAAAAGCATGAAAGCTGGCTCAGTCATCGTCGACCTCGCGGCGCCCCAGGGTGGCAACTGCCCGCTCACCCAGCCGGGCCAAACCGTCACCCAACACGGCGTGATCATCGTCGGCGAAACCAACCTGCCGGCTTTGGTTGCGGCCGACGCCAGCTCGCTCTATGCCCGCAACGTACTCGACTTCCTCAAACTCATCCTGCCCAAAGAGGGCGGTGTCAAAGTCGACATGGAAGACGACATCGTTGCCGCTTGTCTCATGACCCAAGGCGGTCAGGTCAAAAGGAAATAAAACATGGAATTGGTATCTCCCACACTGACCAACCTCATCATCTTTGTGTTGGCTATCTATGTTGGTTATCACGTCGTCTGGACCGTGACCCCGGCTTTGCACACCCCCCTGATGGCGGTCACCAATGCCGTCTCGGCGATTGTCATTGTCGGCGCCATGTTGGCCGCCGCGCTCACCGAAACCTCCTTGGGCAAGACCATGGGGGTGTTGGCCGTGGCCCTGGCCGCGGTCAACGTCTTTGGTGGCTTTCTCGTCACCCGCCGCATGCTCGAAATGTTTAAAAAGAAAGACAAGAAGCCGTCCTCGGGAGAGTCAGCATGAGCATGAACCTGGTCACGCTGCTGTATTTGATCGCCAGCGTTTGTTTCATTCAGGCCCTCAAGGGCCTGTCCCACCCCACGACCTCGATCCGGGGCAATGTCTTTGGCATGACTGGCATGGCCATTGCCGTACTCACCACGGCGGCGCTCATCGTTCAGCTGGCTGCAGACGGCGGTGTCGGCATGGTCTATGTGTTGCTGGGTTTATTGGTCGGCGGCACTGCGGGCGCCATCATGGCTCAGCGTGTCGAGATGACCAAAATGCCCGAGCTGGTCGCTTTCATGCACAGCATGATCGGCCTGGCTGCCGTCTTCATTGCCATTGCCGCCGCGACCGAGCCGCAGGCTTTTCAGATCGTGGCCAAGGCCGCTGACGGCAGCGTCCCGCCCATTCCGGCTGGCAACCGTCTGGAGTTGTTTTTGGGCGCTGGCATCGGTGCCATCACCTTCAGCGGTTCGGTGATCGCTTTTGGCAAGTTGTCCGGCAAATACAAATTCCGTTTGTTCCAGGGCGCCCCGGTGGTTTTTACGGGTCAGCACAAACTCAACCTGATTTTGGGTTTGGCCACATTGGGACTCGGCTTGGTCTACACCCTGACCCAGGACCCACTGGCTTTTTATGCCATGCTGGCCTTGTCCTTTGTCATGGGCGTGCTCATCATCATTCCCATCGGCGGTGCCGATATGCCGGTGGTGGTGTCCATGCTCAACAGCTACTCGGGCTGGGCAGCGGCCGGCATCGGCTTTTCGCTCAACAACAGCATGCTGATCATTGCCGGTTCGCTGGTGGGCAGCTCGGGTGCCATCCTGAGCTACATCATGTGCAAGGCCATGAACCGCTCGTTCTTCAATGTCATTTTGGGCGGCTTTGGCGGTGATGCCGGCACCGCCGCTGCTGGCGCCCAACAGCAACGCAGCGTCAAAAGCGGTAGTGCCGACGATGCGGCCTTCATCATGGGCAATGCCGAAACCGTGATCATTGTCCCTGGCTACGGTTTGGCCGTGGCCCGGGCCCAGCACGCGGTCAAAGAACTCGCCGCCAAGCTGACCGAAAAAGGCGTGACCGTCAAATACGCCATCCATCCGGTGGCGGGGCGCATGCCCGGCCACATGAACGTCTTGCTGGCCGAGGCCGAAGTGCCCTACG
>CAYMJT010000024.1:0-4613 GCA_964390775.1 uncultured Bordetella sp. | reverse complement strand
CTGATGTAGCCATCATTTTGGGCGCCAACGACGTGGTCAACCCAGCGGCCCATGTCAAAGGCAGCCCGATCTACGGCATGCCGATTCTGGAAGCCTACAAAGCCAAGACCATCATCGTGAACAAACGCTCCATGGCCGCCGGTTATGCGGGCCTGGACAACGAGTTGTTCTACATGGATAAAACCATGATGGTATTTGGCGACGCCAAAAAAGTGGTTGAGGATATGGTCAAGGCCGTGGAGTGAGTCGGCATTGGGCTGAAAATTTGAAGTGTCCGCAGCAGGAGGTTTCATGAACGATCGCCCGTGGTTACAAGCCTACCCCGAGGGGGTACCGGCTGACATCGACACCCATGCCTATGATTCTTTGGTGGCCTTGCTGGAAGAAAGCTTCCGGCAATACGGCCCCAAGACCGCCTTCAGCTTCATGGGCAAAGAGCTCAGCTATGCCGATCTCGACCAGCAAAGCCGAGCCCTGGCGGCGTATTTGCAATCGCTGGGTTTGGCGCGTGGTGATCGCGTCGCCATCATGCTGCCCAATGTCTTGCAATACCCCATCTCGGTGGCCGCCGTGTTGCGCGCCGGTTATGTGGTGGTCAACGTCAACCCCTTGTATACCGCACGTGAGTTGCAGCACCAACTCAGCGACTCGGGGGCCAAGGCCATCGTCATCATCGAAAACTTTGCCGCCACCCTAGAGCAATGCCTCAAGCAAACCCCTGTTGAGCATGTGGTGCTGTGCGCCATGGGCGACCGCCTGGGTCTGCTCAAAGGCGCCATCGTCAACCATGTGGTGCGCAAGGTCAAAAATCTGGTGCCACCCTTTCAGTTGCCCCATGCAGTTCGGTTCAATCAGGCCTTGGCGCAGGGGCGCGCGCTGACCCTGCAGCCCGTGTCCACCGGGCTCGATGACATTGCCGTTTTGCAATACACCGGCGGCACCACCGGGGTCTCCAAGGGCGCCGTGCTCTTGCATCGCCAGGTGATCGCCAACGTCATTCAGTCCGAGGCCTGGAATTCACCGGTGATGCAACGCATCCCGGCCCACGAACAGCCCACCAATGTCTGTGCCCTGCCGCTGTATCACATCTTCGCTTTCACGGTGAACATGATGTTGTCATTGCGCACGGGCGGCAAAAGCATCCTGATTCCCAACCCACGCGACATACCCGCTGTGCTCAAGGAACTCTCCAAGCACGTGTTCCACTCCTTTCCAGCGGTCAACACGCTTTTCAACGCTTTGGCCAATCACCCCGATTTTGGGACCGTCAACTGGGGCAACCTGAAGGTTTCGCTCGGTGGCGGCATGGCGGTGCAAGCGGCGGTGGCCAAACTCTGGTTAGAGAAAACGGGTTGCCCCATTTGCGAAGGCTATGGCCTGTCCGAAACCAGTCCATCGGCGAGTTGCAACCCCACCACGGCGCGCGAATTCACCGGCACCATTGGCGTGCCCATACCCGGCACCCGCATGATGATCGTCGACGACGAAGGCCACGCCCTGCCCACGGGGCAGGCGGGCGAAATCGCCATCCAGGGCCCGCAGGTCATGGCTGGCTATTGGCAGCGCCCCGAAGAAACCGCCAAAGTCATGTTGCCCGGCGGCTGGTTCCGCACCGGCGACATCGGGGTCATGGATGAGCAGGGTTACTTCAAAATCGTCGACCGCAAAAAAGACATGATTCTGGTCAGCGGTTTCAATGTGTATCCGAACGAAATCGAAGAAGTCGTCGCATCCTGCCCCGGCGTACTGGAATGCGCGGCCATCGGCATCCCCGACCCTGACACGGGTGAGGCGGTCAAATTGGTCGTGGTCAAAAAAGACCCGGCCCTGACCGACGAGCAAATTCGCAGCCACTGCCGCGCCAACCTGACTGGCTACAAACAACCCAAGGTCATCGAATTCCGCGCAGAATTGCCCAAGACCCCGGTCGGCAAGATCTTGCGAAGAGAACTGCGCCAGCCAGCATGAAGCTGGGCCTGATGGGCGCATTGGCCGAAGAGTTGGGGCCCGTCATCGCCCGCGCCCAAGGCCAGAGCGATCGCATCGGCGGGCGCGAATTCTGGTCCGGCCAGTGGCACCAGCAACACTTCGTCGCCGTGCTGTCACGCATCGGCAAAGTGGCCGCCGCCAGCACCGCTGCCCTGCTCATCGAGCGCCATCAGGTCGACGCCATTGTGTTCACGGGCGTCGCCGGGGGCTTGGGCTCGGGTGTCCAAGTGGGTGATGCCGTGGTCGCCACTGAGTTTTTGCAGCACGACATGGACGCCTCGCCCTTGTTCCCGCGCCATGTTGTCCCGCTCGATGGCATCAGCCGATATCCTGCCGACCCGGCATGGAGTGCTCGCCTGGCAAAGGCAGCGGGGCAGGCCCTGCAAGGACTGCGCCAGCAATGGCCCCAGGGCTGGAACGGCATCGACTTGGCCAACTCGCGCCTGCACCAAGGTCTGATCATCAGCGGTGACCGCTTTGTCAGCACCACCGCAGAAAGCCAGGCATTGCGAACTGAACTGCCCGATGCCTTGGCGGTCGAAATGGAAGGGGCTGCCGTGGCCCAGGTCTGTCGGGATCACAGCATCCCCTTTGCCGCCGTGCGACTGATTTCAGATCGCGCCGATGACGCAGCCCACCCCGACTTCCTGCGCCTGACTGCCGACCTGGCCGCCCCTTTCAGCCACCACCTCATTGACCATCTGCTTGAGCAACGCAAGCATTAAGACGCCATCATTTCGCTTGCACCTTCAGCACTGCGTGATCGCTGGTGATATAGAACTTGTCGCCCGATATCGCCAAGCCCGACGGAGATTTCAGGGTGCCCGGCAAGTCACCGCTGGTGAAAGTGCCACTCCCCGCCTGCCCCACCACAAGCCGCCAGCACACCGAACAGTATCGCCACGATCAGGGCTTGCAGGGTTTTGATGGCTTGCGATCGGTGTCGCTCGCTGTGCTTGCTCAGGCTTTGCCGCCTAGGGTTAAGGGTTGGCCGTGTTTCTGTGGTGGGCTGTGCCAGTGACTGCAAATTGGGAACTCCTGTCTGGGGAGATATCTACAAAATTGAATTATTTTGATTTAAAATATCTTATATTTGAATATTAATAAATGAATAATTCACTTTAGAGCCTATTCGGATGCTGCCGCTTTCAAGGGGGGCTCTAGAGCTTCCCTCAATGGGTTCCAGCGTCTTTGCGGGCCCAGGCCCCCTGGCCTGGATCTTGGGCGCTCAAGTCTGGGCGTCGATCGGGGTGAGCCCTTGTCGATGCCTCAAAAATCGGTTACACTACAAGGCTTCCCCATTCGTGGGGGAGTTTTATTAACCCTCTTTCGCACCCCAAACACAGTGGCCAATTGAAGTCGCTGTGGCGGAAGTACAGGAGTCAAAACAATGTCTCAAAGCACCCGTTTGGGTTTGCTGGGGCGCAAGGTGGGCATGATGCGTCTGTTCACCGATGACGGCGATGCAGTGCCCGTCACGGTGGTCGATGTTTCTGACAACCGCGTCTCGCAAGTCAAGACCCAGGACAACGATGGCTATGTCGCCTTGCAGGTGACCTATGGTTCGCGCCGTGCTTCGCGCGTGACCAAGCCCCAAGCCGGCCATTTGGCCAAAGCTGGCGTGCAAGCTGGCGAAATCACCCAAGAATTCCGTGTCGAAGCCGACACCGCTGCCAAATACGCAGCGGGTGCCAAGTTGCCCGTCACCGAAGTGTTTGCCGTGGGCCAAAAGGTCGACGTGCAAGGTACCTCGATCGGTAAAGGCTTTGCCGGCACCATCAAGCGCCACAACTTCAGTTCGCAACGCGCCTCGCACGGTAACAGCCGTTCGCACAACGTGCCTGGCTCGATCTCGATGGCGCAAGACCCTGGCCGCGTGTTCCCCGGCAAGCGCATGTCTGGCCATCTGGGTGACGTGACCGTCACCACACAAAACCTCGACGTCATCCGCATTGATGAAGCACGCCAGTTGCTGCTCATCAAAGGTGCCATCCCCGGCTCTGCCGGCGGCTTTGTCACCGTGCGTCCCGCCGTCAAATCGAAAGGGGCGAACTGATGCAGCTCGAACTCCTTAATGACCAAGGTCAGGCCGCGTCCAAAGTCGACGCCCCCGAGACTGTGTTTGGTCGCGAGTACAACGAAGCCTTGGTGCATCAGATCGTGGTGGCTTATCAGGCCAACGCACGTCAGGGCACCCGCGCGCAAAAAGACCGCGAGCAAGTCAAGCACAGCACCAAGAAGCCCTTCCGTCAAAAGGGTACCGGACGCGCCCGCGCCGGTATGACCTCGTCGCCCTTGTGGCGCGGGGGTGGTCGCATCTTCCCGAACAGCCCGGAAGAAAACTTCACCCAAAAAATCAACAAGAAGATGTACCGGGCTGGCATGGCCTCGATCTTCTCTCAGTTGGCTCGTGAAGGCCGCATTGCCGTAGTGGACTCCCTCAAAGTGGAAGCCCCCAAAACCAAGCTCTTGGCGGCCAAATTCAAGGCCATGAACCTGCACTCGGTCCTGGTCATTGCCGAAGAAGTCGATGACAACCTGTACCTGGCCTCGCGCAACCTGCCCAATGTGCTGGTGGTCGAGCCCCGTTACGCCGACCCGCTGTCGCTGGTGCACTACAAAAA